>CAJQOA010000132.1 GCA_905479815.1 uncultured Psychroserpens sp. | reverse complement strand
ATCTTTTAAGTAAAGCGATTTGTTTAAGTGTGCATAGGCAACTTCTCTTGGCAACTTGGTATAGTTGGTATAAGCGTCAGATACTTTATCTTTATTTTGACTTTCTACATTAAAGAATGAACACACACATAATATAAGAAGCATGTATTTTACTTGAGACAATTTGAGGCAATAGGTTTTGGTCATAGTTTTTAGTTAAGAGTTATAATTTTTTCTTCGGAAATATATTGGCCATCATTGGCGATGCCTTCTATAAATAATTTTATTTGCTTGTTTTTAGTGTCTAATACTTTGATTTCAATCATGCTATTCTCATTACTTTTACAATTTGGAAACCAATCAATCACACCATAATTTTGATAAAAATCATTTTTTAAGCTAGAATAAATTGGTGTATAAAATTGTTTTGATGCAGAAAATGTCAATGGGAATTTTATCTCTTGACCAGAGTCTCTTGACACATTATACTCATTAGTTCTAAGCAAATAATTGGTGTATATTTTAATAACACCATCTGCTCCTCGAGAACCTTCACCTAAACCTTGTTTATCAATAATAACATAGTCCATTGTTGACATATCGATATCCATTAATATTCTTATGTCTATGATACGAAGGTCGTTTAGATATATTACAGGAGTTCTGTCTGTACTACCTACATGATCTGTTGTTCCTAGACCTCCTGAAGTTGCTCCACCACCACCTGGAGCCAAATTCCAAGTGGTTCTTTTAGTATTATTGATCCTTAATGATCTTGGATCTCTTGCATCTTGTTGTACTGCAAACCCTTTAGTTGAAATATAAGACGCAAAGTCAGTTGTGTTTTTTCTTTGTGCATCATTAAAAACATCAATACTTCCTTTATTAAAGCGTTTAATTTTTTCTATACGTTCTTCCTCTTTTTTGACACTTAGTAGTACAGTGTCTAATGTTTCAATTTTTCTCCAAGATTCATCTAGTATTGGGAGTGATGCATCGTATCTAAATGCAGTATTGTTTTTATATTTTAAAGAGACGTATTTGTGATTTATATCTGGAATTTCCATTGGAGAAAATTGTGTGTAAAGATTTGGCTTGAGCACACGATTTTTTTTATCTATCACTCCAATTTTTAAAGTTTCGTTTGTTAATGGTAAAAATCCTCTGGTAGAAAAATTGCGTTCATTTTCTTTTATAGTTACAGTAACACTTGGTGAGTTTTGAAGCGGATAGATTAAAAAGGTATTGCCTTTTGTGTTATTTAAATTCGCATTTATGGAGACGCCATCTTCAAATTCAAATTGATTAGAAGGCACATTATTAAAAACGGTAGTCCAATCGTAACTGCTCCAACCTTGAGTTAATAATAAGTTATCTAATTCTGATTTCTTTTGCCTATCTGTATTTGTAAAATAGTATCGTGCATTTTCAATACGACCTTTTATATAAGGTTGTAAATAGGTATACGAAAAAATATTATGATGATGATTATAGGATTTAGTGCCAGCAGGTAAAACCGAAACACTCAAATTATTAAATTGCTTAGCATTAATACTGGCAGATGGTATTGAGATTCTTAAAGAATCTTTCAATTTTTCAACCTTAGGGATACCAGTAACAACAGATGTAATACCATCATGTTTAAAATACAAGCGTTCTAATATTGGTGTGTTATTCTCGTCAAAGAGCGTAATTATATTAATTCCTGAGATTAAATCTACATGATTAATTAAGGCCTTAATTTCGGTATTATCTTTAAATATAATGTCAGACACATTTAGCTGGCTACCATTACTAATAGTAAGTTTAAACGTTTTATTTGCTATGTCTGGTAAAGTCATAGCATTGGTTCTAAACACTAAGGCAATTTTATCATTTACATCTTGAAGACTCATATTGACACCTTTAGGTTCTCCAATATCTAGTGTTATAGATGTTTGTTCTTCGTCACTAAAATCAACGGTGTAAACCGTTCTACTTTGTGGTGTGAATTCAAATTTTGAAATGCCATGTAGGTTGGTTTCAAAGTTGGTTAACTCTTTGCCATTACTGTCTAAGACTTTCCCTTTTAAATTTGGTACACCAAATCCATAATCATCTTTAATAACAACACCAACTGTGTTTTTAGCATTGAGTAATAAATGTCCGCCTTCTGGTAGAAATTGTGCATCTAAGTCAAAAATTTCGTCATCATCTGCTTCTATTGTAGTATCCAGGTCTGGATTAATAACTTTAATATGCTGTACATAGAAATTCTGTTCTTCAAAATTTCGCATCCAATTGGTGTAGGCTTTAAATACATAATTTCCAGATGTAAATACACTGTCAATTTCAAAAATTCCAGAAGCTACTCCGTTTTTTGCTAAGATCATTTTTTCTTTCAAAACTTTACCAGACCTGTTTTGGATAGTGCAATACACGTTTTTGGTTAAAATGGACGATTTTTTAGTGTACTTATCAAAAAGGTAAATAGAGAAGCCTATACTTTCCCCTTTAATTAAAGTGGATTTGTTTAAATGGCCATAAGCTGTTTCTCGAGGGAGTTTAGAGTAGTCTTTATAGGTCTCAAATAGATAGTCATCATTTGGTGCTTGAGAATTTCCAAAGAAAAAAGTGAGACTAAAAACGAATACTAGTATATAATTAGGCGTGTTAAACAGTGATTTTTTCATAGCTAAATGGTTGGTAGTGAGTATAAATTTAGCTTAAAATGTTCTATTTTCTTACAAAAAATATACTAATTTCTCGTTAAATTTAAAGTCATGCTAATTAATGTTTAGAAAAATAAGTCTTGAGCTAATCTAAATGTGTTAGCATGTGCATCTATAATTATTTTGATGTCTGGAGAATAACCTCCACCCATACTGCACATAACAGGGATTTTTTGATGTTTACAGGTCTCTAAAACAAATTGATCTCGTCGTTTACATCCATCAATAGTCATGCCTAATTTTCCGAGTTTATCTGTTGCAATAACATCAACACCACATAGATAATAGATGAAATCGGGTTGTTCTTGTTTGATGAGCTCGGGAAGCGTTTTGTAGAGTAAATTTAGATATGTTTCATCAGTTGTGTCGTTTTCTAAGGCAATATCTAAATCACTAATTTCCTTTTTAAACGGATAATTACTTTTACCATGCATAGAAAAAGTAAAGACCGATGCATCATCCTTAAAAATCTCTGCTGTACCATTACCTTGATGTACATCTAAGTCTACAATTAATATTTTATGCGCTAATTTTTTATGCTGAAGATATCGAGCTCCAATAGCTTGATCGTTTAATAAACAAAATGCTTCACCACGATTGGTATAGGCATGATGTGTGCCTCCTGCAATATTCATCGCAATACCATGCTGTAAAGCAAACTCACTAGCTTTTATAGTGCCATCTGCAATAATAACTTCACGCTCAACAAGAATATCACTTAACGGAAACCCTATTTTTCGAGCTGCTCGTTTATCTAGAGTGAGTTGTTTTAAATCTTGATAGTAACTCTCTGTATGGACGCTTAGAATATGTTTGTTATCTGGAATTGTAGGTGTAAAGAAGTTGTTTTTATCACAAGTGCCTTCATATAAAAGCTGCTGAGGTAACAATTCATATTTAAGCATTGGGAAACGATGTCCTTCTGGTAATGGATGTTTATAAATAGGATGGAAAGCTATTTTTAGCATCTACTTTTTATATAATTTCAACTGAATACGTTTTCTAGCAACATCAATATCTAAAACCTTTACAATGATTTGTTGATGTAAATGGACATGTTCGTTTACATCTTTCACAAAACTATCAGATAGGTTGGAGACATGAATCAATCCGCTTTCTTTAATCCCTACATCTACAAAACATCCAAATGCAGTAATATTATTTACAATTCCAGGTAATAACTGGCCTTCACTTAAATCGTTTATTGTTTTTATATTTTGATTAAAAGCAAATACTTTTGCTTGAGCTCTAATATCTAAACCTGGTTTTTCTAACTCTTTTACAATGTCTTCTAGAGTTAATAACCCGACTGTTTTTGTAACGTAGGTTTTTAAATCTAACTTTTCGAGATTCGTTTTATTTCCTATTAATTCGGAAATTGAAACACGCACATCTTTAGCCATTTGTTGAATGATAGAGTAACTTTCTGGATGTACAGCAGAATCGTCTAACGGGTTTTTACCATCCTTAATCCTTAAAAATCCTGCACCTTGCTCAAAAGCTTTATCTCCCAATCTTGGCACTTTTTTGATGTCCTTTCTTGAGGTGAATACACCATTATCACTTCTATAACTGACAATTTTTTCGGCCAGTTTTGGTCCTATTCCAGAGACATAACTTAATAAACTATGACTTGCAGTATTGATATTAACACCAACGGCATTGACACAATTTTCTACGACGAGATCTAATTCTTTATTGAGTTTGCTTTGATCTACATCATGTTGATATTGACCAACACCAATAGATTTAGCATCAATTTTCACTAACTCTGCTAAAGGGTCTTGCAAACGTCTCCCAATAGAAACAGATCCACGAACCGTAACATCATAATTAGGAAACTCATCTCTCGCAATTTTAGATGCTGAGTATATACTTGCTCCAGCTTCACTAACCACAAACACTTGGATGTCTCGATTAAATTTTATTTTTCTAACTAAGGCTTCGGTTTCTCTTGACGCGGTTCCATTTCCAATAGCGATGGCTTCTATTTTATGTGCTTCAGTTAAGAAACTAATTTTTTTCATGGCGCCTATTTGGTCGTTTTTAGGCGCATGAGGATAGATGTTTTCGTTGTGTTTTAAGTCTCCTTTTTCGTCCAAGCAAACCACTTTACAACCGGATCTAAATCCAGGGTCTATGGCTAAAACACGTTTTTCTCCCAATGGCGAGCCTAACAGTAATTGCTTTAAGTTTTTAGCGAATATGGAGATCGCAGCTTCGTCTGCTTTGTCTTTTGCTTTCTGTAAGGCTTCATTACTTAATGACGGGAATAGCAAACGTTTATAGGCATCTGAAATGGCTAGTTCAATTTGATCGGCACATGCATTTTGACTTTTAATAAGTTTACGATCGATGTAGTCTAATGCACGTTCATTATCAATTTGAATCTTTACGCGAATAAAACCTTCGTTTTCTGCTCTTAAAATGGCCAATAATCTATGAGAAGGGATGCGACTTAAGGCTTCTTCCCATTCAAAGTAATCTCTAAATTTTTGAGCATTGTCGTCTTCTTTTTTTGATTTGACAACCTTAGTTGAAATCATGGCGTGACGTTCCAGTTGTGCTCTTAGATTTGACCGTATGTCTGTTCGTTCGTTAATCCACTCAGCAATAATATGTCTTGCGCCATCTAGAGCGTCTTCAGGTGAAGAAACAACCCCTTTTACATAACGTTGAGCAGTAGATTCTAAATCATTATTGTTTTGTGACATAATGATTTTTGCTAATGGCTCTAGTCCATTTTGGCGTGCAGTTTCTGCTTTTGTTTTTCTGCTTTTTTTATAAGGCAGATATAAGTCTTCAAGCGTTATACTATCTTGGCAAGTGTTTACTTTTGCTTTTAACTCTGGAGTTAAAACGTCTTGTTCTTCTAAGGCTTTTAAAATGGCTTTTTTTCGTTTCTCTAAAGCCTCAAATTGTTCTTTATGTTTTACAATGTCTCCAATTTGAACTTCATCTAAATTACCAGTTGCCTCTTTTCTATATCTCGAAATAAAGGGAATTGTACAGTCTTGATTTAGTAAATTAACGGTGTTTTTTACTGAAGATTCGGGTAATCTAGTCTGGAATATTATATATGGTACTAATGTAATCATTACAACTGTTTTTGACTATGACTTATAATTAAATGCTTTTAAAATCGTTAGTGGTAATCCTATCTCATCAATCACTAAGTCTTAAATTATGAAAAAAGCACTCACTGTTTTTTCGATTTTAATCATTTGTAATATATCATTTTCTCAAGAAAAAAAACCGGATTTACCTAAAGAAAATAATGGTATTGAAACCCTAGAAGAGCCTGTATTTAGATTTCACCCAAATCCTGTTGACGATGAATTATTTGTCATAGGAGCTTATAAAATTAAAACCATTGAAATTATTGATGTATTAGGTAAAAGCGTTGCCATTTATCACTTTGATAAAAGTATTATTAGAATGAATGTTTCACAATTAAAACCTGGAATGTACCTTTTAAAGGTTACAGATAATAAGGACAGACTAGATGTTAAAAAGCTGATTGTGAAATAGAGTTTATAATTTAGTTGTCAAATTTGGCAATCAAGAAACTTTTACTGTCTTTAATCGTAGCGCAAAAGAACATATTACCTTTATAAATAAAAACGTTTTCTGCTCTAATAAATTTTGATTTCTCTTCAGAGAATACTTTGATCTTATCAAAAGCATTTTCTGTAAACTCGTCACTATTAAATTCAAGATCACTATTGAGTACACCAGAAAACGTATTTGAATTAATACTAGCATTGTATAAATAAGATGAATACCCAAATGAAGGTTGGCTAGGGGTGAAAATTAAGTCGCCAGATACGCTTACAAAACTTCCAACAAGGTTTGAAAATATAACTGTAGACATATTAACGTCTGCTTGTATTTGGTATGAGCCTAGTTCTATTTCATAACCATTATTGCGTTTAAAAACGTTTAGTCCAACAATATCATTAGTCGCCCTTTTTAAAAACTTCTTAGTTCTTTTTTTCTCTATTTTATCTAGAGTTAATTCGCCGTTTTTAAATGAAAGCACATCATCATTTTTAAACCTTAATTCTTTAAGAGTCTCTTTTGTCTCAATATCTTTTATGCTAAAGACAAATTCATACTCAATTATTGATGTTTGAAACAATTTATTATCCACTAAAAAAGAATTACTTCCCTTAAATTTTAAATTCGGGATATCTTGTTGGTTATGGGTTATAGAGTCGTGAGTATGAGAAAAATCATCAAGATCTATCGAAATAATGTCTGTATGAGCAAATTGTTGATCTAGAGTAATAAATATATTTTTATTATTAAGATACAGCTTAGAGCTATTAAAAGAGTTTAAAATGGAGCTAGGAATACCGTTTTCTATCTTTGCAAAGACATCTTCTCTGTCTAATATTTTATATAACGACGTCTTTATTTTACGCCAATTAAGAAATGTGATTTTTGAAAGATCAATGACGTGTCTCTTAAAATCTTCGTTATTAAAAACATATATATTAATAACAGACTGATCCTTACCAATACTTAATATGTAAAAGATATTTTTATTAACAAATGACTGCAAGAATTTTTCATTGTCTAAATTCAAATCTATTTCTTTTGTTTCTGAAAGGTTGTTTTCAAAATCAAAAGATTGTAAAGAAAATTTTGTGTTTTTGTTGTTAGAAAAGTAAGTGAAATGCACTTTATCTGTAGACGTACTCCCTAAAAATGTTTTGTACTTATTACGTAAAGCTTTAGCTTTTAACTCACCAACCTTTTCATAGTTCACATCAAATAAATAACCATAAACACTATCTTCATCTTGAAGATAAACCGAAAAGTCGTCATTAGATTCATTTACTGAGGCAAATGTTCTTCGAACCCATGACTGAGATGTTTTTAAATGGTTCTCAGTGGAGACAATATTTTCTTGAGCAAAATTATAGAAACAGATTAAAAGTGTAAAAGTTAAAAATATGTTTTTCATAATGCCTAACTTATCTGTAACCCATTACCAACAGCGTTGTCAGGATTAACGAATACCAATTTCCCTTCAGCAGTTTCAGTCATTAAAATCATACCTTCACTCTCTACACCTCTCAATGCTCTTGGAGCTAGGTTAACTAAAACAGTCACTTGCTTACCAATAACCTCTTCTGGTTTAAAACTTTCGGCAATACCAGAAACAATCGTTCTTGTATCAATACCAGTGTCCACTTTTAAGATCAAAAGTTTCTTTGTTTTTGGCATTTTTTCAGCTTCGATAATAGTACCAACTCTCATATCGAGTTTGGTGAAGTCATCAAAATTTATAACGTCTTTTTGAGGCTCAATAACTTTATTAGCAGCTTCATTTGCTTTCTTGCTCGCGGCCAGTTTTTCTAATTGTATCTCTATTGTTTTATCTTCAATTTTTGAGAATAATAGTTCACCTTTTCCAATTTGATGTCCTGATGACAATAGAATATCTTTTGTTGAAATATCGCTCCACGAATTATCATCAGCTTTTAAAATACCTTTTAATTTAGTTGACGTAAACGGTAAAAATGGTTCGCATAATGTAGCTAGTGCACTCGCAATTTGAAGCGCAACAAACATAATGGTCTTTGTACGAACTTCATCAGTTTTGATGAGTTTCCAAGGCTCCTCATCTGCTAAGTATTTATTACCCAAACGTGCTAAGTTCATTAATTCTTGACTAGCTTCTCTAAAACGGTAACGTTCAATAGAACTTTCAATGACAGAAGGGTAGGCTTTTATAGCAGCTAATGTTTCAGTATCAATTTCAGAAAACTCAGAAGCTTCAGGCACAACACCTTCGTAATATTTATTGGTAAGGACGACGACTCGGTTTATAAAGTTTCCGAAGATAGCTACCAATTCATTATTATTTCTTGCTTGAAAATCTTTCCAAGTGAAATCATTATCCTTAGATTCTGGTGCATTTGCAGTCAACGCATAACGCAGTACATCTTGTTGATTAGGAAAATCTTCTAAATAATCTGGTAACCAAACAGCCCAGTTTTTTGAGGTCGATAATTTGTTGCCTTCTAAGTTTAAAAACTCATTAGCAGGTACGTTATCTGGTAAAATATATGAACCCTCTGCTTTAAGCATCGCTGGAAAAATAATACAGTGAAATACGATATTATCTTTACCAATAAAGTGAACGAGTTTAGTGTTTTCATCTTTCCAATACGGCTCCCAATCTTTACCTTCTCTCGCAGCCCATTCTTTAGTTGCAGAGATGTATCCAATAGGTGCATCAAACCAAACGTAAAGCACTTTGCCTTCTCCTCCTGGTGCTGGGACGGGAATTCCCCAATCCAAATCACGAGTGACCGCTCTTGGACGTAAACCATCATCGATCCATGACTTTACTTGTCCGTATACATTTGGCTTCCAGTCTTTTTTATGACCTTTTAAAATCCATTCTTTTAAAAAGTCTTCGTGTTTATCTAATGGTAAAAACCAGTGTTTTGTCTTTTTTAAAGA
>CAJQOA010000131.1 GCA_905479815.1 uncultured Psychroserpens sp. | reverse complement strand
CATGACCTTCACTTGTGAATTTCAAGTTCATAACACCATCCTTAACTTCGATTTCGTAACTAAATTCTTCGCCTAAAGCAATACCATCTTTAGCTTCTTCTGGATAGGTGTTTGCCTCACTACCAACAACAGAAAAATCATTACCCCAAACTGCAGTAGAGTAATCCCATCTTCCGGAGTTGTCATCACCTGCCGTATTTATTTCATAATGCCAAAAAACAGATCCTTTAGTTTGGCCAGGAAATTTCTTGTAAAATATTTTAAGCGGTTCGTTCTCATGTCCATCTGCACTATGAATTTGACCTATAACTACGGAATAAGAAGCTGCTACACGAGCATCTCCAGTAGCAGACACATTCATTACTTTAAGTGTAGCTGTCAATTTATCATTAGCTGTTTTTGGATACCATTTTTTCGCTTGCGCTAATTCAGTCCTTGTATTATTTGAAGTTCCATGTGTGTCTCCACCATTTGGTGCTTTAAAAACAATCCAATTCTTTTCACTATCATTTGAAGTGTAAAAGAAATCTTTGCTTTCAAAATTATTTGCAATACCAGCATTTGAACCATCACCTAAAATCAATTTCCAATGATCAAAAAACGGAATAACTTCACTTGCATAAACAGTTTTTTGTGATTCTTCTTTACTTGAGTTAAGCTCAGTTGAAGTATCAGGTTTTTTATCTGAATTGTTACAACTATTAAGTATTAGTAAAACACCGAGAACTATGAATGTTGATACTAATGTGATTATTTTTTTATACATTTTTAATAATTTATTTGTTATTAAAAGCCGCTCTTTACTATCTAGTTAATGCTATTAAAAATATTCGGTCAAAGCAATAATTCCGTTATACGATATAACTAATGAGAAAAGCAATGCTGCGAACAAACCAGCATTTACAAAAACACCAGTTTTATACCCTTTCATAATCGTCTTATTATTTACCATTATAATGATACCAATAATGACTAAAGGCAATACAAATACGTTAAATACTTGTGATAAAATTTGAATCTCAATTGGGTTTGCTCCAAATGCTGGACCAATTAAAGCCACCACACAAGCTATAGCAGTTATGATTCTAAACTGACGTGAATTGGTATCTAGAGTTCCCGATTGATAATCTGCAACTAATAATGGTGCAATTAATAGGCACGGGAAAATAGAAGACAAACCTGCACTTAATGCTCCGAAAAAGAAAATTGTAACGGCCCATTTACCAGCAACTGGTTCTAAAGTGTTTGCCATATCTAGTACGTGAGTTACTTCTTTACCTTGATAAAATAAAGCGCCTGCAGCTACTGCCATTATGGTACCGCTAATTATGAATATTAAAACAGCAGCAGTAATTGCATCTCTTTTTTGTTGGCTCAAATTCTTAACAGTCCATCCTTTTCCTTTTACAAATAATGGACGAGACAAAAATGTTGCTGCAGCCATAGTCGTACCAACAAAAGCAGCCACTAACATTTTACCACCTGGCACTTCTGGAATAGTTGGTATTAATCCTTTAACGACATCCATTGGAAGTGGTTGTACAAAAAATAATGAAATCAAGAACGAAAACCCCATTAGGGTTACAAATATGACTAGTATTTTTTCGAAAAACGTATACTTACCTACGAGCATCAATAAGTAAAAAGCGACTATTATTACAATGGCTGTTATTAAAACAGTTTCATATTTAAACGCATCTAATCCTTCAAAATTTACTGCTAATATTTCAAAAATAATATTAGATGAAATTCCTAAAATCCCCATTAAAGAATTCCATTGCCCAAATGTGATTCCAACAATAATTAGAATGGCTAAAATCTTACCAAATTTTAAATGCTTTTTAAATCCGTAAAGTGCTGTTTCTCCACTAATCAATGCGTAATTCCCGTAAGCAAACATTAAAATACCTGAGAAAAGACAACTTAATAAAAGGACCCAAAGCAATTGCATGTTAAATTTACTACCAGCAACAATCATAGAGGTTACACTTCCAGTACCTATGGTGTAACCAATGGCAAAAATCCCAGGGCCAAAGCCTAAAATAATAGCGATAACTTTTTTGAAAAAAGAGATTTTATTTTCTGTTGTCGGCATGGTTTATTAGTTTATTTAGTTTTTCCAGTTGGTATGATAGAATTTCCCTGTTTTATCATCTGTTCTTTGATACGTGTGCGCGCCAAAATAATCACGTTGAGCTTGAATTAAATTTGCAGGTGAATTTGCAGTGGTAAATCCATTAAAGAAATTAACAGACTCACTTAAACATGAAATTGCTATCTCGTTAGAAATACACTGAGAAACAACTTTATTTGCTGATGGTTTAAGGGTTTTAATTTGTTGTATAATACTTTCGTTTTTTAAAATAGAATTTGATTTTTTTAAAACCTCAACTAATCCTACCATTAAATCTGATTTAATAATACAGCCAGAGGTCCAAATTCTTGCTATTTCACTTAAATCTAAATTCCATTCATAGTTTTTTGATGCTTCATGTATTAATTTAAATCCTTGATAATGATTTATGATTCTAGCAAACTGATATGCATTCAACAAATCATTTAAATCTATTTTTAAATTTGAAATCTCATTATTTCTAAAAGATATATTGGCTACAATCCTATCCTCTTTATAAAAAGAAGTATATCTAGACAATAGCGCAGAAGCTACCATTGTGCTAGGAATTCCTAATTTTGAACTCGCAATTAATGTCCAATTTCCAGTGCCTTTATTTTCAGCTTTATCCAAAATCTTGTTGATTAGCCAATCTTTATTTTCCCTTTTACGAAGGATATCTATTGTAGTATCCAATAAATAACTATTGAGATTAATCTTGCCGACTTCTAAAATATCGGCTATATCATCTGGGTTTTTACCAGTAGCTGTAAGAACACTAAATAGTTCTGCTAATAATTGCATCTCTACATATTCAATACCATTGTGGACCATTTTAACAAAATGACCACTACCTTCCTTTCCTATATAGGTACAGCATGGCATATTGTTTTTATCTTTTGCGGCTATAGCCTCTAAAAAAGGTTGCACTTCCTTATAGACTTTTTTATTTCCGCTTGGCATAATTGAAGGGCCTTTTAAAGCGCCTTGTTCACCGCCCGAAACTCCAGCACCTATAAAATGAATGTTCTTCGATTTTAAATAATCAAACCGTTCTTTTGTTTTGTTGTAGTTTGAATTTCCACCATCGATTAAAATATCCCCTTTAGACAAAAAAGGTAATAGATTTTCAATAACATCATCTGTTGTTTTTCCTGCATTTACCATGAGCATAATCTTTCTTGGTCTCTGTAAAGATTTTACAAAAGATTCGATAACGTCAAATGGGAGTGCTTCAGATAACTCTTCAAATTCATTCTTAAAATTTACCGCAATATTTTCTTCTAACACATCAACATGTCTGTTGAAAATAGAAATTTTAAATCCTTTATTGGCTAAATTCCTACTCAGACTTTTACCCATAACTCCTAATCCAAATAGCCCAAATTGCGATTTTGTTATTAGTTCTTTTTTTATCACGTCAACAATACTGTTAGGTGTTAAACTTATATCTACTTTAATAGCATCCTGTGATTCTTCTAAAATGTCGAATTGTGATTTCAACATATTAGAATTCATGAAATGGTTTTTGCGTGTATTAATTCTATCAGAAATTTGTTCAAAAGAACCATAGAGAAAAACCCATTTTGAGTTGCTTTTAATATCATCATTTAAAATATCACGATAATTTTTTTTTAAGGCTGAACAGGCTATAACGCAACTATTATTTTTTAACTGCTTCTTTGCAAGATTATTCAATGTTTGAAGCCAACCGAACCTATCTTTATCATTTAATGCTTTCCCATTTGACATTTTCAAAATATTGCTTTCTGGATGATAATCGTCGCCATCGAAAAAAGGAATATGTAATGCTTCGGATAACAACTTACCTATGGTACTTTTACCACAACCAGAAACTCCCATTACATATATAACTTGATTTGAATCCATTTACTCCTTGTTTGGATCAACCCCAGAACCTAAAGTCGCTTCTTTAAACCATACCTCTGCATAGCTTCCATTTACATATTGCTTTGCGATATCTCCACCATATGTTTCAGATTTAGTGCTTTTAGCATTCGCCTGATTGTAAGCACCTTGCTTAAAGTAATTTATTTCACCTGCATAAGCAATTTCACGTTCAACCCCGTCCCCTTTATCTCTATTTGCGTACACTCTTAAGACTTGTTCAGGAATATCTTCCCTTGTTGCAAATTCCGAATTTATCAAACTCTTTGTAAATTGAACTGTTTTATGATTTTCTCTAGTAAACGTTAAATACATAATACCTTTATAAACATTTACTTCGTAACTAAATTCTTCACCTAGAGCAATACCATCTTCTGGCTCTTTTGGATAATCTTTTGAACTAGAACCGACGACTGAAAAATCATATCCCCAAACTGCGGTAGAATAATCAAATCTTCCAATATTATCTCCCTCTGTATTGATTTCATAATTCCAAAAAACAGATCCTTTAGTATGTCCAGGAAATTTTTTATAATAGATTTTTAAAGGTTCGTTTTCATGTCCTTCATCACTATGAATTTGACCAATCACTACCGAGTATGAAGAAGCAGCAGTTGCATCTCCTGTAGTTGACACATGCTGTACTTTTAAAGTTCCTGTTAGTTTGCCACCAGTTTCTGGAATCCAATGTGTTTTTTCACCTAGTTCTGTTCTTGTGTTACTTGAAGTTCTAGAGGTAATACCTGAATTAGGTGTTTTATAGACTACCCAATCTATTTCACCATCATTTTCAACATAAAAGAAATCATCTTTTGCATAATTCACCAACGAATCTTTATGGGTTCCATCTCCTAAAAGAATTTTCCATTTGTCCATAAATGGAATAACATCACTTGGATATTTTATAATAGTTTCAGTTTGAATAGCTGAATCTGAAGTTGTTTTAGAATTATTTTTACAAGCAACTATTGTTAAAAGTGTAACTATCGTAAATATTGCTTTTTTCATTTTTTAATGGATTTACCTTAAGTACTATTAATACATAAGCTTCATGACTAAATTTTCTTCAGTTTTTATTTGCCCTGAATTGCTTAATGTATTTTCAGATTCTACATTATTTTTAGCTCCCCAAAGAATAGATACAAATTGTACTGGATTGTTTTTAAATGTGTTCTTAGTAATATTTACATTCACAATACCATTATGGTTTAATAATCTTTTGTTTTTTTCTTTTGCGCCACAATTAGTAAATGTACTGTTAGACACTAATAGATTTCCACCAATTGTAGACTCATCATATCCACCTCTGTAATAATCAATAACATTTGCTTTTATAGTATTGAAATTACAATTATTTATGGTTAAATATTCTGTGTTATAATCGCCTTTAGCGTTAATTTCTTCAGATAATTCTATACCGTTTTCGCAATTAGAAATTGCCGTATTTTCAAAAGTAATACGTTCTGCAAATGATTCTTTGTAAGCTTTTAACACATAATTAAAATCGCTAATTTCAGAACCCGAAACTGTTAAGCTAAAATGGTTTGACATATTTTCTTTTAAACTTGCAAAGGCATAATTTGATGCGTTTCCTTTTAAGATTGTATTATTTAGGGTTAGTTTTCCTTTAGGTTGTAATGAAAATAAAGGCGTGTTAGACGCTCCTGAATAGACAAGTTGTGCTTTTGCATCTGCTTTAGATTGAATAGTAATTGTTTTATTAATTACTATAGATTCATTTAAGGCATAAACACCTTCGGCTAAAGCAATAATATCACCATTACTTGCTTCATTTATTTTAGTTTGTAATTCTTCATATTTAGTTACGGTATGCGTTATTGGGTCTTTATCTTCAACTATATTAGAAAACCAATTAGCACCATATTTAGATTTATCTAAAATATTTGGGTTAGAAACATTCTTACCTATTATTGCTCCAATACTTTTGTCATCTTTTCTAGAAATACCTAATAAATCTGCTTCAATAGTATTAAAATCGAAACCATTATAAGCGCTAAAATCATTAGGTATTCCTGTAGGAATATAAATATTGTCTGACAACTTTTTTAAATCTAAAGAAGCTTCAACAATGCCTCCATCAAAGTCATTGAACTTTACACCTTGATTATTTATAATGTTATTTTTAAAAGTAACACCGTCAGCTTTATCATTTTCAACAACGATGGCCTCAAGACCTTTTTCATTGTACACGATATTATTAGCGACTGTAGTTCTAATTGCTCTAGCTGAACGGATTTCAGATTTTGGTAATACATCTGCCTGAGCAATGTTTGTTCCTACTCCAAATTGCCAAGGCGAACTACAATTTACATAGGTGTTATATGCAACTACAACATCTGTTACCTGATTGTAACGGTTTAATGGTGACTTAGGAATACCATTCATTACTGCCAACGGACTTCTAAAGCTTTTACCTTTTAGACCATAGAAATAGTTATTGACAACCCAATGTCCGGTGTTAATGATTCTAATCCCTCCATAGTTTTCATTTACACCATCTCCAATAAAATAATTCCCATCAACGGTAACATAGTTACCATGCCGTGTTACTAAAGAGCCTTCACTTTTATAAAACACATTGTTTTTAAATACATTAAAATTGGTTTTACTTGAAATAACCTCAACTTCCCCATTACATTCTTCAAATAAATTATTAGCAACCATAGTATGACTTGGTGACATAGAGGTATAGCTATCACCTAATTGAATGGTTTCTCCACTTGGACCTCCTTTTACTGGTCTTGGCCCAAAATGATTATTGACGATTTGATGGTAATTATTGATACTTTCAATACCTGCTATGTTTACTCTAACGGTTGGGCCTCTGTTTGTTTTACCAGCAATATAACAGTTACTCAATTCGTTATTCCGTCCCCAAAAATTAACCCATAAATCACTATTATCTCGTTTTAGTTTGTTAAAATCTTCGATAACACAATTGGTAACTTTACAATTATTAGCTATATCATCTGGTGCATCTTTATGACTTATTTTAAAATCTATTACAGCACTAGATGGCGAAAATCCGTTCTTAAAATGCAAACCTTCAACTACTAAATATTCACCTCCAAATTTCAAATAAGACTCACCTTCAATAATCACTTTGCCAGCCGTTTCTGCTTTAATAGTTATAGGGCTATCTTTTGTTCCTTTCCCTCTAAATTTTATTTGAACATCTTTCCAAACACCATTACTTAAAACAATTTCGTCTCCTGCGTTACTGTTTTTTATGGCACTATTAAGCTCATTCTGAGTGTTTACATTAATTACATGACTAGTATTAGATTCTTGTTTGCAACAGCAAAGAAGCAATACTAAAGACAGAAGAAGACTGTTTTTCATAATATTATAAACTATTTATTAGTAATCTTTAATATATAAAACAAAAAGCTTCTAATAGTAAAAAGCTTTTTGTTTTCATAATTATTACTTTTAGGGTTATTATTTTAATGTGTAATATTCAAATTGTAATATTTAATATACGAGAAGGCATCTGGATTTGTTGTTGTTAGATAGTTACCTGCTTTGTAATAATTTTCATAAGGCCATTTATCTAAACTAATATCTTCATAAACAAATGGTTCATCATCATTAAGCTGAACTACTATTTTAGCGTCACTTGCTGTAATTCTAAAATCAAAAACCTCAAAACCTACATAACCGAGATTTTCCTTTATATCATACCATGTACTATTCGATGTTTCTAATAGATCGTCACCATCTGTGGTGTCATCTATAAGTGATTTTTTATGAGACCACACAAAACCATCTTTCCAATAAATCTTTATTAATGGTGGACCATTGTTTGATGAGAAACCATGAATATCCATATCTTCTTCAGATATAATACCATGAATTTGCATTACGATGACTTTATGATAGTCATCACCTGATTCATTGTTTTCAGAAACATCTTCAACTTTAAGTCTACCAATCATTTCTCCTCCCTCTAATAATGTCCAATTCTCTCTAGCATTATCTGGGTTGATGAGTTCTCGTAATTCGGTTCTTGAATACGAGCTATTTGTAGTAGATATATCGGGATAAGTATAAAAAACTAGTGAAGAATCGCTTATATCATCATACATAAAAGGTTGAACAGACTCTATACTTTGATAACCAAAACCCACTAATACATCGGGCTGATATTCATCTGGACTTCCGTTATTATTTTCATCAATAGGTAGCGTTACTTTCCAGTTTGAAAAATCAATTGCTGCATAAGGAGACGTTTCTTCCTCTTCTTCCTCTTCTGTTTCTTCATCATCATCTATAATTTCATCTATAATTTCTGAATCTTCAGATAAATTCTCATTACTTGAACATCCAATATTCAAAAGAACAAATAAGCTAAAAACTAGACTTAGACAGTTGATTTTCATTGTGTTTTTTATCAGTTAAAAGTCAAACAAATAATTGGTTTACCAGATTGGTTTACCAAATATAGATAATTTTACCTTTCATGCAAGTTTTTGATTCTTAAAATTTAAATCGAAAACATATCATTTAAAAATATTTATAAGAGTTATTAAATATTAATAATCACGTATCAGTAAATAGGTTTTGGCATATTTATTAAAAAAAAACAACAATTGAACATCATATTAATATTATATTAAATTATTGATTTTCAGAAACTTAACCAAACCTCTATATTGTTGAATTTAGCTTTATATCCAAAACATGAATAAGAATACTTAGAACAAAAAGTAGTTTTAATGTTAGCAAGTGATTTTTTGCCTAAATAAAACTATGAGTCAATTAAACAAATACAGTAAAACGGTTACACAAGACCCAACACAACCTGCAGCACAAGCAATGTTACATGCCATTGGATTAACCAAAGAAGATTTTTTCAAACCAATTGTAGGTATTGCGAGTACAGGCTACGAAGGTAACCCATGCAACATGCATCTTAACGACTTAGCCAAACTGGTTAAAGAAGGCACAAAAAATGAAGATGTTATAGGATTAATTTTTAATACCATTGGCGTAAGTGATGGCATTTCTATGGGAACACCAGGAATGCGTTATTCTTTACCATCACGAGATATTATTGCAGATTCTATGGAGACTGTTGTTCAAGCAATGAGTTACGATGGATTAATAACTGTTGTCGGTTGTGATAAAAATATGCCAGGTGCCTTAATGGCAATGATTCGTTTAGATCGTCCAAGTATTTTGGTATATGGAGGAACAATAGATTCTGGTTGTCATAACGGACAAAAGCTCGATGTTGTTTCTGCATTTGAAGCTTGGGGAAGCAAAGTTGCGGGCACAATGAATGAATCTGAATACCAGAGCATTGTTGAAAAAGCCTGTCCAGGAGCAGGTGCTTGTGGTGGCATGTATACAGCAAACACTATGGCTTCGGCAATTGAAGCTTTAGGTATGACATTGCCTTTCAATTCTTCAAACCCTGCATTAAGTGTTGCAAAAAAAACTGAAGCTATTAAAGCTGGTGAAGCTTTAAGATTGTTGTTAGAAAAAGACATCAAACCTTCAGATATAATTACAAGAAAATCATTAGAAAATGCCGTGCGTTTGGTCACAATCTTAGGCGGCTCTACAAATGCAGTATTACACTTTTTAGCTATTGCGAGAGCAGCTCAAATAGACTTTACACTTAAAGATTTTCAAGATATAAGTGACAACACACCTTTCCTTGCAGATTTAAAACCTAGCGGAAAATATCTAATGGAAGATGTTCACGCTGTTGGAGGAATTCCAGCAGTATTAAAATATCTCCTAAAAAAAGGCCTCATTCATGGTGATTGTTTAACCGTAACTGGAAAAACTATTGTCGAGAATTTATTAGATGTTGCCGATTTAACTGAAGGTCAAGACGTCATCAAACCAATCGAAAACCCTATCAAAGTCTCTGGACATTTAAGAATGCTCTACGGAAATTTAGCAACCGAAGGTTCTGTGGCAAAAATCACAGGTAAAGAAGGACTTAAGTTCCAAGGAAAAGCTAAAGTTTTTGAAGGAGAATATGCTGCAAATGATGGAATTCGTGACGGTAAAGTTGAAAAAGGAGATGTCGTTGTGATTCGGTATGAAGGACCAAAAGGAGGCCCAGGAATGCCAGAAATGCTAAAACCAACTGCTGCCATTATGGGAGCAGGCTTAGGAAAAGATGTGGCATTAATTACAGATGGTAGATTCTCAGGAGGAACACACGGTTTTGTCGTTGGCCATATCACTCCAGAAGCTCAAGAAGGAGGAACAATAGCACTCGTAAAAGATGGAGATATTATTACCATCGATGCAGAAACCAATACCATTAAAGTTGAAGTTTCCCAAGAAGAATTAAAAGAAAGAAAAAAGAATTGGACAGCACCAGATTTAAAATTTGAACGTGGTGTGCTTTACAAATATGCAAAAACAGTATCGTCTGCATCGAAAGGATGTGTTACAGACGAATTTTAAAAAAAAGCAAAGATGAAAGGAACTCAAACCATTCAAAAGAAGACAAAAAAAACAGAAACTACCGAGCGTATTTCTGGAAGTGAAGCTGTTATAAAATGTTTATTAGCTGAAGGTGTTGATATTCTTTATGGATATCCAGGCGGCGCAATTATGCCAGTTTATGATGAACTATATAAATACCAAGATAAAATTCATCATGTCTTAACACGTCACGAACAAGGTGCAACACATTCGGCTCAAGGTTATGCAAGAATCTCAGGAAAAGTAGGTGTTTGCATGGCTACTTCTGGACCAGGAGCTACCAATCTAATTACAGGTATTGCAGATGCACAAATAGATAGTACACCAATGGTTTGTATCACTGGTCAAGTGGGTTCCCATTTATTAGGAAGTGATGCGTTTCAAGAAACTGATATCGTTGGAATTTCCACACCTGTAACCAAATGGAACATTCAAGTTACTAAAGCATCCCAAATTCCTGAAGCATTTGCCAAAGCTTTTTATATTGCTAAAAGCGGAAGACCAGGACCAGTTTTAATCGACATTACTAAAGATGCTCAGTTTGAAGAATTTGATTTTAAATACGAAAAATGTAAAGGCATAAGAAGTTATAAACCAGTACCAAATACAGATAAAAACGCGCTTAAAACTGCTGCTGAATTAATTAATAATGCTAAGAAACCAATGGTAGTTTGGGGGCAAGGTGTCATTTTAGGTAAAGCAGAGGAAGCGTTTAAAGCTGTTATTGAAAAAGCTGGATTACCTTCAGCTTGGACCATTTTAGGGGCTTCTGCAATTCCATCAAAGCATCCTTTAAATGTTGGCATGGTTGGCATGCACGGAAACTATGCGCCAAATGTATTAACCAATCAATGTGATGTGTTAATTGCCATAGGCATGCGATTTGATGATCGTGTTACAGGAAGTTTAAACACGTATGCTAAGCAAGCCAAAGTGATTCATTTTGATATCGATCCTGCAGAGATAGATAAAAATGTGAAAACTGATGTTGCTGTTTTAGGTGATGCTAAAGAAAGTTTAAAATCTTTATTACCATTATTGAATGCAAATTCACATACAAATTGGCATCAAAATTTTAAAGATTTATACCAAATAGAATACGATAAAGTCATAAAAAATGAGTTACACCCTACAAAAGAAGGCTTAACAATGGCAGAAGTTTTGAAAGAAATCAATACTCAAACTAAAGGTGAAGCAGCAATTGTTAGTGATGTTGGTCAACACCAAATGATTGCTTGTCGTTATGCAGATTTCAACACCACTAAAAGCAACATTACATCAGGTGGTCTAGGAACTATGGGATTTGCATTACCTGCCGCTATTGGAGCAAAAATGGCAGCACCAGAACGTGAAGTCGTTGCAATAATTGGTGATGGTGGCTACCAAATGACTATCCAAGAATTAGGGACTATTTTTCAGCAAAAGGTTCCTGTGAAAATTGTAGTACTAAACAATGAATTCCTAGGTATGGTTCGCCAATGGCAGCAACTATTTTTTGATAAGCGCTATGCTTCTACCGAAATGGTAAATCCAGATTTTGTAGCTATTGCAAAAGGCTACAGTATAGATGCTCAAAAAGTAACCACAAGAGAAAATTTAAAAGACGCTGTTAAAGGAATGATAGATTGCAAAGGTCCCTATTTTTTAGAAGTTAGAGTTGAAAAGGAAGGTAACGTCTTCCCAATGATTCCTACAGGAGCAAGTGTATCAGATATAAGATTAGAATAATATGAACCAAGAAGAAAAACAATTATATACCATATCCATTTATACCGAAAACAATATCGGTTTACTAAACCGTATTTCGGCAATATTTCAACGAAGACATATTAATGTAGAGAGTTTAAATACGTCTCCTTCAGAAATTGAAGGTGTTTCAAAGTTTACAATTCTTATTAGAATGTCTGAAGTTAATGTGAAGAAAATTATTGGACAAATAGAAAAACAAGTCGAAGTTATTAAAGCCTATTATCATACTGAAGACGAGACGATTTACCAAGAGTCTTGTATGTTCAAAATCAAATCAGATTTATTGTTTAACGAACGTCAGATTCAGAATATAATTAAAGAAAGTAACGCTAGAATTGTTACCGTAAACAAAGCGTTTTTCGTTATTGAAAAATCAGGAAAAAAAGAAGAAATAGATTTATTACATAGAGAATTAACTGTTTTTGGAATTATGCAATTCACCCGTTCTGGACGTATTGCAGTGACTAAAGATGAAATGAAAATATCAACAATGCTTGCTGAATTGCAACATTAAAATAGAATAAAAAAATGTCAAATTATTTCAACACATTACCATTAAGAGAACAATTAGAGCAATTAGGACAATGTCGTTTTATGGATGCTTCAGAATTTGAAGATGGTGTAAACGTATTAAGAGGAAAGAAAATCGTAATCATAGGTTGTGGTGCACAAGGTTTGAATCAAGGTTTAAATATGCGAGATTCAGGATTAGATATTTCGTACACATTGCGACAAGTAGCCATTGATGAAAAACGTGATTCATATAAAAATGCAACATCTAATGGGTTTACAGTTGGAACTTACGATGATTTAATTCCTACAGCAGATTTAGTACTCAATTTAACACCAGACAAACAACATACAAATGTTGTTAAAACAGTGATGCCTTTAATGAAAAAAGGAGCAACATTAAGTTCTTCACATGGATTTAATATTGTTGAAGAAGGCACTAAAATTCGTGAAGATATAACGGTAATTATGGTCGCTCCAAAATGCCCTGGAACAGAAGTAAGAGAAGAATACAAACGTGGATTTGGAGTACCAACATTAACAGCTGTACATCCAGAAAATGACCCAGAAGGAAAAGGTTGGGCTCAAGCAAAAGCTTATGCAGCAGCAACTGGTGGTCATAGAGCAGGTGTATTAGAATCTTCTTTTATAGCAGAAGTAAAGTCTGATTTAATGGGAGAACAAACCATTTTATGTGGTTTGTTACAAACAGGAGCGATATTGAGTTTTGACAAAATGATTGAAGAAGGTATTGAACCAGGTTATGCTGCAAAATTAATTCAGTTTGGTTGGGAAACCATTACCGAAGCCTTAAAACATGGTGGAATAACTAATATGATGGACAGATTGTCAAATCCATCTAAAATTAAAGCGTTCGAATTATCTGAAGAACTTAAAGATATTATGCGTCCGTTATTTGAAAAACATATGGATGATATTATCTCTGGTCATTTCTCCAAAACCATGATGGAAGACTGGGCAAATGATGATATAAATTTATTAAAATGGAGAGCAGCAACTGGAGAAACAGCTTTTGAAAAAACAACTTTAACCTCAGAGCATATTTCTGAACAAGACTATTTTGATCATGGTGTATTATTGGTAGCATTTGTAAAATCTGGCGTAGAGCTAGCTTTCGAAACTATGGTAAGTGCAGGTATAATTGAAGATTCTGCTTACTACGAATCTTTACACGAATTACCATTAATTGCAAACACTATTGCAAGAAAGAAATTATTTGAAATGAATAGAGTGATTTCTGATACTGCAGAATATGGTTGTTATTTATTTGACCATGCTTGCAAACCACTATTAACCGATTTTATGAAAACAGTTGACACTTCAATTATCGGAAAATCATTTTCTAAATCTAATGCAATCGATAATCTAGAATTAATTGCTGTTAACGATGCAATTAGAAATCATCCCATTGAAGCTGTTGGTCAAAGATTACGTGCTGCAATGACAGCTATGAAAGTTATAAAATCAGAT
>CAJQOA010000130.1 GCA_905479815.1 uncultured Psychroserpens sp. | reverse complement strand
AATTCCCAATTAAAAACAACGTCTATACTCCAGTAATGTTTTACTTTATCTTAGCAAGACGTCAAATTTTGATATTCAAATTAGGTATAATTACGGGTTTATGACATTCGGTATAAGCACCCATAAGTTGTTGAATTTTAGTAATTAAATTTCAAATATCAATTAGATCACATCAATTATGGATTTAAAAAATATTGAAATAATTTATACTAAAAAGAAAGTATTATGACCAAAGCAGAACTAAACAGCCCTGATTTTTCATCTATTATTGCCGAACCCATCTGGGATAATGAAGTTCAATACTTCTTTGATGATCAAGATTATAAGTGTATGATGCACGCCAATAATGGTAGTAGGACTATTGACCTCGAAAGCTATTCGCAGGTGAGTGAATTGAGTGCTAAAATTTATTATTATGTCTATTATCAATTCATGCCGATGGGCAAAACTAAATGGAATCAAAACAAACTTTTCTCTTTTCGAAATTGGCTCACCCATGGCTGCCCTAAAGATCAAGCTGCTCTTGAGGTATTCAAAAAGAATCAAGCTGCTATTGCCAAGGATACTAGCCTAAGGCAACGGAAAAACATAAATGATATTCAAGGGGTTGAAAAAGCAAACCTTATCAAAGCATTTCAGGGTATTATGGATCTACCTAACGATCATCCAAATAGTTTTTATACATTAGGAGGCATTCATTGGTACCCTGGTACCACATATTGTGAACATCATATTCATCCATTTTTAGCATGGCATAGGGCATATATTCTTCAATTTGAAAATGCGCTACGCTCTATTCCTGGGTGTGAGAATGTAACCTTACCTTACTGGGATATTTCAGATGATCAATATCCAGAAATCTTCTCAGAAGGACCATTCGCTAATTATAAAGTGCCTCAAGAATTTCTAGATCAGTACCCTGACGAGGTTACTAAACATAAATCATTAAAAGCAGATGGAAGTATTATCCGTAATAATGCTAAAACCTATAATGAGGAAAAATGGAAATATATCAGAGATGCTACTCACGATCCAACAAATATCAACAAAGTGTATCTCGATAAAATTATTCAATTTCCAACATGGAATGCATTTAATGGATTGAAAACTAATGGGAACTTTGATGGAAAATATGTTAATGGGAAATATGTTGGATCAGAATCATTGATGCATGCACATGATATGATTCACAACAGCAACGGCGCTACTACCGCTAATCAGGATGTAACTGGCTTTGAACCCGTTTTTTGGTTGTTCCATGCAAATTGGGATCGTTTAATGTGGCAATGGCAAAAATTACACCACACTACAAACGTTGATGATTTTAAGAAAAATGTCAAAGCCTGTGGCGATAGTACAGATTGGATTGATGGCGTTGGATTAAATAATTTAGATCCTTTTACGAAATCTTTAGGACTCACCTTGGATAAGACCATCAATTTGAATGATATGGGGATTCACTATGTAGAGCCCCCTCTTCCGTTAACTATAGCTGAAAATTTTTCAGCCGATGAAATGTCTTTACACCGAAGTGCAAATAAAGGCCAATCCAACAAAAATGAATTTACAATAAGCAATATGTCTTATGTGTCCCTGAGAGTGAAAGATGTGGATCGCTTAAAAATACCAGGTGCTTTTACAGTTTCCTTGTATTTAGCTGGAGAATTGCTGCAAACAAGGTTCTTCTTACAGGCTACAAACCCAGGAAATTGTGCTAATTGTGTAAAACAAGCACTTGTTAGCTTTGATTTTGAATTTGAAAACAAAAAACTGCAAAAAGCGAACGGGAAAGTGAAGGTCGAAATACAACTTTCACGTGAAGACGAGAAAGGTAAACGACCTGTAATTCCTTTTAGAAAAATAGGCAATCCTACGATCAATATTCGCCTCATTCATTAAGCGTATACTATTTAATGTTGTTAAGAAATGAGCAACTCAGTTAATACATAAAAGTCTTCATAACCACGAGGATTAAAGTTTTTATGTATTAGCTGAGTTGCTTGTTTTTTTTATATTATAAAAACCTTAAACTGCTTACAACGACGAATATAATAAATGCGCCAGATGATTAAGTGAATTGTAATTCTTATATTTAAATAACATTAACTAATTCTGAAAAATCCGTAACCGAAAAAGGCGCACTTTTCATATACAATACCGTTACCAGCAAGTAAAAAAAATATGACGAAAAAATTAATCTACGGAATTACAAGCGCGATATTATTATCAACTTTTGTACTTATCGCTTGTTCGAATACCTCGAGCAAATCCAATTCAAATTCAACCAAAAACGGAATAGAGTTAAATTGGAAATTATCAGAAAACGATAGTATATCGTACAAAACAGTAATGACCGAAATTGGAGAATCTTCATTCGGAATGGATTTAGGTGAATTATTTGACAAAATTACTGATAGCACTAAAACAGATAAAGACCAATTTGGAAAGGACTTTTTCAACAAGCTAAAAGACCATTATAATAGTACTAATCTGTTGACAATACTTAGCAACTCTGTTGATTTTAAAGATGTCATTACTATTGAAATGGTTCTTGAAGAGAAAGCTAATAAAAAAGAAGATGAAGAAGAGGATGAAGCGAATCAGATGAAAAAAATCATGAATTCTATGACGAAGGGAACGATGTTGAGAGGTTCTATTTATAAAAATGGTGCTTTACATAGTTTTTGGATGAAAAGTAGCCAAAAAAATCTTTTGTCCTTGTTCTTTGAATTGCCTGAAAAGCCAATAAATAAAGGAGACACGTGGACTTTGGATAATGTGAATTTTATAGGTAATGACCAAAATTTCATTTGTAGAACAGCAGAAAAGAAAAACCTAATAACCTTAATCGATATTAAAGAAGTCGAAGGAGAAACAATCGCTGTTATTGATTACGATATTTTAGAATATGTTTCGGGAGACTTCAATTCACCTGCTTTTTTTGGAAACGAAGGAGGAAACAAAGCAACTACAATGAAATTTATTTATAAAGCCCAAGCTGAATTTTCAGTTGATAAAGGAAAGTGGGTTTCTTATAATGGAATAATGTCACTTAACGCAAGCGGATTTATGAATTCTGTGCAAAAGAAAAAATTTGCATTAATTGAACAATAGAAAAGGTCGTAGGTAGCACCTAATACCAATTGATTAATTGTTTTAACCCTAATAGTATACGCCTAAACAACGTCCATTGAAAAAATATTCATTTTTATTGATTTCTTCTTTATTCCTAATAGGATGTGCTAACTATTTAGGTTATTATAAAATATTTAAAGACAAAAATGGAGAACCGATTTTGAATGCAGACGTGAATTATACATTTACGGAAAAACCAAATGAGGAAGGTTTAACAAAAATTGATACTACTGCATATTATATACAAGTATTTGAAGGTAGGTACTATAATCAAAGAGAAAAACAGAATCCACAAGTATTGATATTTCATAGCGATGGGTTTTTCAAAAGCACATCTGTTAACTATTTCTTGAATTTCGAAAATCGAAAGAAAAACTCTATTTACTATGGCGGAAAATACCGAATTAAAGAAATAAATAGTATTGAATTAGAACAATTTTATCCATCAAAAGGTGGTAGAACTAACTATTATTCTCGAAATATTATCAGAGGAAATATAGATAGAAACAAAATTATTTTCGATGATGGACAATCTCCAATTAAGATATTCGAAAAACGATATGACCTAAAATAAACAGGACACAACAAGGTGTTTAGCCAATTCCTTGTTCTATCTGTCCTCGAAAAACCCTATCGAATTTTCCTTTGGTTCGTATTCTTTTGCTAACTTAGTTCTAGCCAACACAACTAACCAATCATGAAAATCTTTAGGAAAATAAGGCAACAATTTTTAACTGAAAATAAAATCAGTAAATATCTTCTTTATGCCTTCGGTGAAATTGTACTTGTAGTTATTGGAATTCTGATCGCTCTAAATATTAATAATTGGAATGAGGAGCAATCAAAAAGAGATGCTGAATTAAATTTTTATCATAATACAAAGCTGCAATTATTGGATGATCTAAATAATATCGAGTCCAATATTCAATACAATAATAGATATACTAAACAATTTAGATATGCAGTAGATATCATCGAATTGAACGATCGGAGTAAAAAGGATAGTTTAGGTCAAATAGCAGTTAATATTATGGCCAATTCTGATTTTGATCGGCAAGGAAATATTTATGAATCGATGGTAAATAGTGGAGATGTAAAATTACTAAAGAACAATAAAATAATTCAAGGACTGAGACGATTGGAAGAAACATATATTTATGTGAATAGAATGGAAACTATTCATTTTCAAGCAATCATGTCCATGGTTCCTGATTTAACTCAAACTATTCGAATGCATTCAAATAAGGTTGAAAATGAGGAATATTTATTTGGATTTAAATTTCAGAATTTCTTTATCATATCTCTTAAAGTGATGGAGGAAAAAGACAGCGCTTATAAGCGAACAAAAAATGAAATTGAATCAATAATAAAACGTATTGAAAATGAAGTAGAATAACAATAACGAAAAGCAAACAAGATGTATAATCAGCTCCTCGTTCTGTGTGTGCTTTAAAAACCCTATCAATTTTCCTCTGGGCGTTTTATTACTAGAAATTAATCCCTAAACACAGGGCCATCAAATAGTCTCCATTTAAATCTCAGGCCAATTTCTGTGAAGGTAAAACCAGCAGCAGTTGCTGAGGCAATATTACTTCGGGTTCCAAATACATTGGCCATACAACGCTCAGAAAACTTATAACCCAACTTCCCTTGAATACGATACGTGCTTTGACTCTCACCATCTTCTATATATTGCAATCCTGTAGCTGCAGTTAGTTCGTAAAACCACTCTTTTGGCTTCGTTGTGTTTTCATCTTTAATGAGGTTTAAAAACACTTCTCCTGCTTGAAAGGATTCTGGACTAAAATAAATAGTTGGCACTTGATCTGAAAAGGTGATGTATTGGTAATTCAATCCTACTTTTAAAGAAGGCTTAGCTAATAGGTTATAGTATAATGAGGTAAAGAGTAAGTTTCTTTTGTTGCCATCATTTTGAGAGGTGTACATGTATTGTGTAAACCAACCTAAGTTAAAATTAGTGCTGAGGTTATAATTTCCGTAATAGTTGTTTTGTACAATCTCACGATCTAATAAATCGGCATTGAAACTTTGAATTTCTCTTTTGTAACCAATATCTAAGGTTTGTAATTTAAACGGTTTGATATTAAAAGACACATCTGTTAAGAGTTGCGTGTAGTCATTACTCTCGGCTTTGGCTGATGTTAATCCTGTTGTACCATTAAACGTCACGTTATTTAATAATTGGTACGACAATCCTAATGAGATATCATTAGAGTTGGCTTTGTTCTTAGTTACTGTGTTATTTGTGTTTCTATAATTGTAGCTTCCTAAGAGTTTTAGTTTTGTAGATAATGGGAACGATACATTTGTGTTAAATGAATAGGCTTTGTTATCGCCATTATCAAAGGTATATGCTGCTCTTGAATCTAAAGCTGGAGTAAAGTTGGTATTTAAGATGTTGATGAAATTGACAGCATCTTTTTGATTGTCATAAAATTTTAATGTGTTTTCTGCAGAGGTATACGCCTCGTCATAATAGCCTAAAGCTTTTAAAACATTTGCTTTTCCTAAGTTACCATCAAACGATGTGCTATCGTTTGCTAAGATTCTATTGTAATCGTTTAAACTCTTTTTAAAATTACTTTTATAAACGTTTAAGGTTGCTCTCAATGCTAGTATCCAATTTTCGTTAGGTTGTTTTGCTATTAGGGTATCGATAACACGCTCTGCTTGTTTGTATTTTTTATTCCAGATTAAGGCTTGTGTGTAACGTTCAGTTGTTTGTTGTGTTATGATTTCCGAAGTACTCGTCGTTAAGCTATCGTAAGCTTCTGTACTCAACTGTAATGCTTTTTTCTCTTTTCCTTTTAAATGAGCAACTAAAGCTAATCCGTTTAAAGCTTCTAATTGGTTGGCTGGATTTTTGGCTAACCTGTTATAGGTGCCTTCAGCAAAATCAAGTTCATTAGTAATCAAATGTAGATTAGCAAGATTCATTAAGGTTTCTTTATCCTCACCAAACAGCTCTAAGTTTTTTGTTAATAGTGTTTCTGCTTCACCATAATGTTGTGCTTGTTGGTTTTGATACGCATATCCTAAATAGATATACTTTTTAGACACCAACGCATTTGCATTTCCTGGCGAAACCTCTAACGCTTTGTTCACATAGACTAAAGCATCGTTGTATTCTTTTAAGTTAGATAGCGTATTTGCAAAACCTAATAAGGCAGGGAAACTTTCTGGAGTTTCAGATACTAAACCACTATAATAGATTTTTGCTTTAGAAAAGTTCTGATTCCATAATAAGGATTCTCCATAATTTAATTTTACTTCAAAATCGGTTGGGTAATCTTGTAAAAGATTCGTGAAAAGGGTATTTGCTTTTTGAGCATCACCATTTAATCCAACAGCTCTTCCATAACATAAACGTGCCGTTTTGTTTTGAGGGTATTCCTTTAATACCATATCAAAGAATGTTTCTGCTTGTGCATACTTGCCAGTTTCTAAATAGGTGAAACCTTCTTGCATGTCTTGCGCATTACTTATTAAAACAAGTAATAGAAAGCATGGAGTTAATAATGATTTTAAAGTCTTCATATCTGTTTGATTTGCTTGTATGCAAGTTACGGACGAATACTGTTTCATTCATCTACACCAATTGACCATCCGTCGAAATATAATGAACTTACGTAGAAACTGTTCGGATATTAGCATCAGATTTAAACAAATAATCATTTAAAAATAACAATTATGGCTTTACAAATTTTAGAACAAAACGGAACATTTGAATTACAAGGGAGTTTAACAACAGCAACAACAAGATCGTTTATTATTCACTTTGAATACATGATTAATACAGTAAAAAATGTGACAGTAAATATTGATAAAGTAAACACAATTGATGTGAGTGGCGTAGAGGCTTTAAAAACGTTAATCGCTATTGCTTTACGCTCTAATAATGTCTTTTCTGTTGTTGGAAATGGATGTAAAGAGATCTATGACGATTACAAGTCAGCATTCGCAGCATAATTAGAACAACTCAAAAATAAAACACATGCAAGTCATTTCAGCAATTAGATCAAGACAACTATCTCCAGAACAATTATTCATGCTAAGTGTATTAGTGGTTAATGGAGGTAATTATCTATATAATTTAATTTTAGGTCGTCTTTTAGGGCCAGAGCAATTTGCAGATGCAGCTGTATTGATTACATTTTTATTAGTCTTGTCTTTTGTGGCGATGACGTTTCAATTGGTAACCGCAAAATTCTCTGTGATTTTTGAGAATAACACGTTCCATAATTTCATATCTAGAATTTATAAAAATGCCACAATCGTTGGTGTTATTTTAGGTGTTTTAGTGATTATATGTTCTGGTCAATTGCAACAATTGTTTCACACCTCATCATCAAGTATGTTTGTCATTTTTGGTTTTGGTGTGCCTTTATACTTTTTAATGAGTGTAAATCGTGGCGTGTATCAAGGTAAAAAAGCATTCAAATCATTATCAATTACCTATCAAGCTGAAATGTTAAGTCGATTACTAATTACGCTTGCATTGATATTTTTGTTCGATATTCAATCTTCTGTAGTGATCGCTATAGGGATTTTAATCTCTTTTGGATTTGGTTTAATTCCGTTTAAATTCAGCTCGCTTAAACTGAAAGCAACTGAGCGAATTG
>CAJQOA010000129.1 GCA_905479815.1 uncultured Psychroserpens sp. | reverse complement strand
CCTCATCATCAAGTATGTTTGTCATTTTTGGTTTTGGTGTGCCTTTATACTTTTTAATGAGTGTAAATCGTGGCGTGTACCAAGGTAAAAAAGCATTCAAATCGTTATCAATTACCTATCAAGCTGAAATGTTAAGTCGATTACTAATTACGCTTGGATTGATATTCTTATTTGATATCCAATCTTCTGTGGTGATCGCTATAGGGATTTTAATCTCTTTTGGTTTTGGTTTAATTCCGTTTAAATTCAGCTCGCTTAAACTGAAAGCAACTGAGCGAATTGCAAAAGTAGAATCAAAGCAAGTACGTCACTTTTTTATCATTACCGCATTTTACGAACTCACACAAATTATCATAAACAATAGTGATATTCTTTTAGTGAAACATTATTTTGAATCTTACGACGCAGGATTGTATGCGTCATTGGCTTTGATTGGTCGTATTGTATATTTTATTGCCTGGATGTTTGTGATGTTATTATTACCAACGGTTGTCCAGCTTAAAAAAGAAGGAAAAGCCACTGCGCCAATTTTGTTTAAGTATGTTGGATATATTGCAGGAATTGCATCTGTGATTGTTTTGGCTTGCGCCTTGTTTCCAGAAACAGCAATTACGCTATTGTTTGGTGATAGTTATTTAGCAATGGCACCTTTGCTTTGGAAATATGCTTTAGCAACAGGAGTCTTCGCTATTTCAAACATATTTGCGTATTACTACTTGTCTTTGGATCGTTATGTGCCAGTGATTTTTTCTGGACTCTTTGGAATGCTTCAAATGGGATTAGTTATTTTTTTCCATAAGAGCTTAGAACAAGTGGTTCATATGCAAATAGCAGCGATGTTTTTATTACTCATTTTTCAAGTCGCTTACTTTATTTACGATTCAAAATCGAAAGCTGTAAAAGGTTAAATCGAAGGCTTTGTTCCATTCGTCTACAGCAAAAAGCATCCTATCTACAGTCGCCTATTTTACTCGAAATTATAATGCAAATTTGTAGTGTAATTAAGAATAATATTAAAATATTTATAACATGAAACTAGCAATCGTAACAGCATATCCGCCAAGTAAAGTCACTTTAAATGAGTACGCATATCACTTAGTGAAACATTTTAGACAAAATGAAATGGTTACTGAAATTGTACTGTTAACAGATAAGACTGAAGGTGCAAAAGATATTGCGTTTACAGAAAACGGTTGTAAAATCACAGTAAAAGAATGTTGGGCATTTAATAGCTATGCAAACATTATAAATGTGACTAAAGCAATTAACACTACACAGCCAGATGCCGTATTATTTAATTTACAGTTCATGAAGTTTGGCGATAAGAAAATTGCTGCTGCTTTAGGATTAATGTTACCTCTAGTTTGTAAACTTAAAAACATTCCAAATGTCGTTCTACTTCATAATATATTAGAAGAGGTTGATTTAGGAACTGCAGGTTTTACCTCTAGTAAATTAATGCAAAAAGCATATGGTTTTATAGGAACAGTATTAACAAAATTAATATTACAAGCAGATACTGTTGCGGTAACTATGCAAAAGTATGTGACGATTTTAGAAGAAAAATATAAGGCTAAAAATGTGAAGTTAATTCCGCATGGAACATTTGAAGTCTCAAATGAGCAGCCAACATATACTGTGCCAGAAGGACCATTACAAGTCATGACTTTTGGCAAGTTTGGAACCTACAAAAAAGTAGAAGCAATGATTGAAGCTGTAGAGATGGTTAGATCCTCTACGGGATTAGATTTAGAAGTGGTTATTGCAGGAACAGATAACCCAAATGTTCCTGGTTACTTAGCAAAAGTACAAGAGGATTATAAGCATGTGCCTCAAGTTCGTTATACTGGTTATGTTGAAGAGTATGAAGTGCCTACTTTATTTAAAGAAAGTGCAGTTGTGGTATTTCCATATACATCAACAACAGGAAGCTCAGGTGTGTTACACCAAGCAGGAAGTTATGGTAAAGCCGTTGTGATGCCAGACCTTGGAGATTTAGCATTATTAGTTAAAGATGAAGGATATTTAGGTGAATTCTTTAATCCGACTTCAATACCAAGTTTAGCATCAGCAATTGAAACTATTGTCACAAATGAAGCTTATAGAAGAGCATTAGGGAAAGTAAATTATGAAGCAGCTACAGCATTTCCAATGTCAAAAATAACAGAGATGTATTTGGATACATTTGCATCAATAATCGATCATAAAATAGCTAGTAGCGACGTATTACTTAATTCTACTACTCACTAGACATATATTTAAACGCTGCCTTTTTTGCCCCAAATTGATTAATAAACCCAAATTGTTTTTGAGCATTTTTACGCCATGGAAGTCTACCTACGACTTCCTTCGGTATTTCTGAAAAATCATACAACGTCCAAGACACGTATTGCAAATTGTGAGTTGCAATAATCGCTTGGGCTTTTTTGTGGTAATCGGCTTGATCGTCATCACTACTTCCAAACGGGTTCCAAAATCCATCATAAGAAGATTCTCCAAATTCTCCCATCACAAGGGTTTTGTTTGGGATGGATGTTTGTAAGGTTTTTATAGAAGCATCTAAGTCTTCTAAATCTTCATAATAATGAAAGGATACAAAATCAACTTTATCTTTTAATAGAGCAGCACTTTGTGTGTTAGACCAACCAATAGTTATAGGATGAATATCATCAACAGATTTCACGAGATTTATCATAGTGTCTAGCCAAGCCATGACAGTCGTTTTGCCACGAGATTCAAAATCTAGATTAGGCTCATTTTTAATATCCCAACCAACAAGTGCTTTGTGATCTTTTAAAGCGCTAACAATAGTTTCTGCATGACGCATATTTAGTGTCCAGTCTAGAACATCATAATTCCCATAGAAGTCAAAGAGCGTGACGATAACATCAAGCTGAGCGGTTTCTGCAGCATCTAAGGTTTGTTTTAATTTGTCTAGTTTGGTTTTGTTGATATCTGCTTTTCCAAAGTCTTCATATTGAACAAATACACGCACTGTATTTAAACCAGCTTCTTTTATAATTTTGAAGTCTTTTGCAATAGTGTCTTTAGAAAATGTGTCTCCAAACATATCCCAAGGTGTGGCTTG
>CAJQOA010000128.1 GCA_905479815.1 uncultured Psychroserpens sp. | reverse complement strand
AGCTCTAAGCTAGAATAAACAAAAAAATCCTCATCGTATGATGAGGATTTTTGAGCGAGAGACCAGGTTCGAACTGGCGACATTCAGCTTGGAAGGCTGACGCTCTACCAACTGAGCTACTCTCGCATTCTGGGCGCAAATATAAAATAACTTTACACTTTGACAACCAAAAACTAAAACTTCTTTAAAAAATGATAGCCTAAAATTTCAAAGCCTTCATTATAGTAAAATTTATGTGATGGATAATTTTGAACATAAGTGTTGAGTTCTGCACTATTACAGCCTTTAGCCTTAACATACTCATAAATCCAGTTCAAAAATTTCTTCCCAAGTCCTTTGTTTCGATAGGCATCATCTATATAAACATGATCAATTTCAACAGTTTTACCTACATAATGTCTTGTGCAAAACCACATTCCGCTTACGCCTATCAAATTATCACCATCAAGAATCACTGCACATTCATAATTTTGAGTCACCATTTCTGCAAAACGTTCTTTGAGAAGTTCTTCGGAAACTTTATAACTCGTAAGTTCTTGCACTAAAGGAATAATCTCATTAATACGAGATTTTTCAAGGATTTTAAATTGGAATGACATGTCTTTAAATTTCGAGTGAAGATAAATAATTTTGATTAAGTTTGATTCTGCAATTCATTGAAAGCTTGTAAAAACATTCAGATTTGGCACGCATTATGCACTAACAAAAGTCATATGAAAAGACGCACATTTATAAAAGGAACAGCAGCATTTGGCTTAGGGTTGGCTATTTTTCCGCAGATAGCATTTCAAGAATCTAATGCTACTATTTCTTACCAAGAACTAATTGGACAAGGCAATCCAAAGGTCTTTGGCAATGGTTTTAAATTGAGACAAGACGCTTATGATGCTTTTTTAAAAATGAGTGAAGCCGCTTTGAAAAGTGACATTAAGTTACAAGTTGTGTCTAGTTATAGAACGTTTGCGCATCAAAATAGAATTTGGGAACGCAAATACAAACACAATATCAATAGTGGCTTAAGCGCTCAACAAAGTATTAAAAAAATTATAGAATACTCAACCATACCAGGAACATCAAGACACCATTGGGCAACAGATATTGATATAATAGATGGTAATGTCGTACAACCTAACAATGTATTAAACCCAAAACATTTTGATGGCAATAACTGTTTTTCAAAATTTAAAACTTGGATGGATGTTCATGCAAATAGATTTGGTTTCTATTTAGTATATACAAATGAGAGCAATAGAAAAGGTTTTAAATATGAACCTTGGCATTATAGTTACAAACCACTTTCGCAAGGTTATTTACAAGCCTATCAAAAACTAAATTTAAGAGATATAATTACTTCTGAGCAATTGATTGGGTGTGACCATTTTTCAGAAGAATTCATAACAAATTACCTAAACGAAAATATTTTGGATATAAATCCAGAACTTTTGTAAATTTATAAATACTAATTATCACAATCATGAGAGGAAAGAATTTAAAAATAAGACTACTTATAGGTGTCGCTATTGCGTTATTTTTTGTTGTAAAACGATGTAGTCAACGAGAAGAAAACCCATACACTGGTCGTATGCAAACCATATCTATGACATCTACAGAAGAAATTAATATTGGTCTTGCGAGTGCACCTCAAATGGCACAACAACATGGTGGCTTACATCCCAACAACCAATACCAAGCTATGGTTGATAATGTTGGCAACAAACTAGTTAACAACAGCATTGCAAGAGAAACGCCTTATAAATACGAATTTCATTTACTTGCAGATCCTAATACTATAAATGCATTTGCTTTACCTGGAGGTCAAGTTTTTATCACCTTTGCTTTATTTTCTAAATTAGAAAACGAAGATCAACTCGCTGGTGTTTTAGGTCATGAAATTGGTCATGTTCTTGGTCGTCATAGTGCTGAGCGTATTGCTGAAAGTGAATATTGGCAAGGATTGGCAACCGCTGGATCTGTCGGTGCAGATGCTGGAGGTTTGGTAAGTAGTGTTGGTCAAAACACCTTATTAACTAATGGTCGTGATGATGAATTAGAAAGCGATGATTTAGGTGTTAGATTTATGCTTAGAGCTGGTTATAATCCAGAAGAAATGATTGGTGTGATGGAAATCTTAAAATCTGCTGCTGGACCAAATAGAGTTCCAGAACGAATGAGCACTCACCCAGACCCAGAAAATCGTAAAGAAAAAATTAGAGAATCTATTGAAAAATACAAAAACGCGTCATAAATGACGCGTTTTCAAACTAACTAACTCAAATAATTGTTTCTTAAATGAAACTTTTATTTTTTTAAGAATCTAATTTTTTAATGTATGCTAATGCATCTGTTGCATTAGATGCTTCGGCATATTTTTGTGCTGTCATACCTTTTGCAGACTTTACGTCTAGCTTAGCTCCTTTTTCTACTAAGAGTTTTAGAACATCAAGTCTATTATACTTTGCAGCATACATAGCAGGTGTTAAACCATTAGACTTTTTGTTGACGTCTTGTCCTAACTCAATAAGTTTCTTCACTGTATCTATATCTCCTTTTACTATAGAAATACAAAATGGGTCAACTGCTTTTTTAGTTACGGTTTCGTAAGTTGAAGTTGTTACAATGTCATTTGTTGCGTTTAAGGTTGTAAATGAAAACCCTAATGCGATTGCGATAATTACTACTGATTTTTTCATGATGAAAGATTTTAAATTAATTGATTTATGTTTTTTGATTATACTAAAGAGACGACAGAATATTCAATGTGTTACACAAAAAAATGTTTAATAACATTTTTTTAACTGTTTGGAAACAAATATGTTAATTGTATCATAAACAAGTCTCATCAATTTACAGTCTATAAATAATTAAATAATAGATTGACAATTAATCATATTTTGTATTCTCATTTTTAGATAAACACTTTTAAACTTTTATCTTTGATTTTTACTAAAACTCAAAATAATGAACAAGAAAGTTATTTTAATGATTCTTGATGGTTGGGGAATGTCTCCTGACCCAAAAGTATCTGCAATTGATAATGCAAAAACACCATTTATAGATTCTCTTTATCACAATTATTCTCATGCCACTTTAAGAACTGATGGTTTACATGTTGGCTTACCAGAAGGACAAATGGGAAACAGTGAAGTTGGACACATGAATCTTGGAGCAGGAAGAATTGTATATCAAGATTTAGTGAAAATAAATCTAGCAGTAAAAAATGACACTTTAAAAGATGAGCAAACGCTTGTTGATGCTTTTCAATATGCAAAAGACAATAACAAACCTGTGCACTTTTTAGGACTTGTAAGTGATGGAGGTGTTCACTCTCATATCAATCATTTATTTGGATTGGTGGATGCAGCTAATAACTTCGGAATAAAAAACTCTTATGTTCATGCGTTTACAGATGGTAGAGATGTAGATCCTAAGTCTGGATTTGGGTTTATTACCTCTTTAGAAAACCATATCAAAAACACGAATACCAAATTAGCATCTGTAACTGGACGCTATTACGCCATGGACAGAGATAAACGTTGGGAACGCGTTAAGCTTGCTTATGATGGTTTGGTAAATGGCGAAGGAGAACAGTCTAAAAATGCTACTGAAAGCATAGAAAACAATTACAATAATAACATCACAGACGAATTCATCAAACCAATAGTTATGGTTGGCGATGACAATCAACCGCTTGCAAAAATAAAAGATGGTGACGTTGTAGTCTTCTTCAATTTTAGAACAGATCGTGGTCGTGAGTTAACTGAAGCGCTGTCTCAAAATGATTTTCATGAGCAAAACATGCATAAGTTAAATTTGCACTATGTAACCTTAACTAATTATGATGATTCTTACGAAGGCATAAACGTTGTGTTCAATAAAGATAATCTTACTGAAACATTAGGTGAAATACTTGAGAAACATAACAAAACACAAATTAGAATAGCAGAAACTGAAAAATATCCACATGTGACATTTTTCTTTTCTGGCGGACAAGAAAAACCTTTTAAAGGCGAAACTAGACTTTTAAGAAACTCACCAAAAGTAGCAACCTATGATTTAAAACCAGAGATGAGTGCTTTTGAATTAACTGATGCACTTGTACCCGAGCTTAAAAAAGGAGATGTAGATTTTGTGTGTTTAAACTTTGCCAATGGAGATATGGTTGGTCATACAGGAGTTATGGAAGCAGCAATAAAAGCTTGTGAAGCAGTTGACACATGCGTCAAACAAGTTATTGAAACTGCTTTAGACAATAATTACACGACAATTTTAATTGCAGATCATGGTAATTGTGAAACAATGATTAATCCAGATGGATCACCAAATACTGCGCATACAACGAATCCAGTTCCTGTAATTTTAATAGACAATGAAAAGCTTACTATTAAAGATGGTATTTTGGGTGATATTGCTCCAACAATATTAAAACTTATGGGTGTAGAACAGCCAGAAGCAATGACACAACATCCATTGGTGTAATTAAAACCGAAAAATTGTATTTTTGCAGCATAACAAAAACGCGCTAATGAATTTTCAAGATAAACTTGTCATAGCCATTGATTTTGATGGAACTATAGTTGAGGATGCTTATCCAAAAGTAGGCAAGCCTCGTATTTTTGCTTTTGAAACGATGAAACGCTTACAACAGGATGGTCATAGAATCATTCTCTGGACCTATAGATGTGGTTCAAAACTGGATGAGGCTGTTGCTTTTTGTAAAGATAATGGCATCACCTTTTATGCAGTAAACCAAAGTTTCCCGGAAGAAAAATATGACAATTCTGTAAGTAGAAAAATCTATGCAGATATCTATATTGACGATAGAAATATAGGAGGCATTTTAGGTTGGGGAGAAGTCTATCAACTTATTACCAATGAAGAACCAAATATGAATGCTCTTAAACCAAAAAAGGGCTTCTTTTCATTTTTAAAGAAATAACATGATTATAGTCAAAACAAAAGAAGAAATTGAACTAATGCGTTTAAGCGCACTAGTAGTTTCTAAAACTTTAGGGATGCTTGCAAAAGAAACTAAAGAAGGAGTAACTACAATGCAATTAGACAAACTTGCTGAAGATTTCATAAGAGCTCAAGGCGCTGTTCCTGGTTTTTTAGGATTGTATGATTGTCCATCAACGTTATTATGTAGTGTCAATGAAGCTGTAGTTCATGGTTTACCAACAGATATACCACTTAAAAGTGGTGATATTGTTTCTATTGATTGTGGTTCTCTAATGAATGGTTTTTATGGAGATCACGCTTATACTTTTGAAATTGGAGAGGTCGATCCCGAAACAAAAAAATTAGTACAAATTACTAAAGAATCTTTATACGCTGGTATTAGAGAGTTAAAGCTTGGAAATCGCGTTGGCGATGTAGGTTATGCGATACAACAGTACTGTGAAGCTGAAGGCTATGGTGTTGTAAGAGAACTCGTTGGTCATGGTTTAGGACGTAAAATGCACGAAGACCCAGAAATGCCAAATTATGGTCGTAGAGGTCGTGGCAAGAAGTTTATTGAAGGTATGGTCGTCGCTATTGAACCAATGATTAATGGAGGAACCCATAAAGTTAGACAACTTAAAGATGGCTGGACTATTGTTACCCAAGATGGTAAACCTAGTGTTCATTTTGAACATGACGTTGCTATTATAGATGGTAAACCTGAGATTTTATCAACGTTTGATTACGTACATGAAGCGCTTGGAATTAAAAGTGATGAAGAAGCTGAATTTAAAAACCATGTGCCATCTCACAACTAGTGTTATAACCCTTGAAAAAACTCTTTAAATTTATACTTAATACAATACCTAGACCTTTACTTATTAGGCTAAGTTATGTAGCACGTCCAATTCTAGCGTTTTTTTTAAAAGGAGATACATTTGTTGACCCAATTGATGGCAAAGGATTTAATAAGTTTCTTCCTTATGGCTACGGAAATCAACGTAACAATGTACTCTCGCCTTCGACATTAAGTTTAGAGCGCCACAGATTATTGTGGTTATATTTAAAAGAAGATACTGGTTTTTTCTCTTCGGAAAATTCAACTGAAAAGAAAAAAGTACTTCACTTTGCTCCAGAACAATGTTTTTTGAAACGCTTTAGAAAACTAAAAAACATAGACTATACAACGACAGATTTACTATCTCCAATTGCTGATGTAAAAGCAGACATATGTGACCTTCCTTTTAAGGATAATGCATATGATATCATCTTATGTAATCATGTATTAGAGCATATTCCAGATGACACCAAAGCGATGCAAGAATTATATCGCGTTATGAAACCAGGAGGCATGGGTGTTTTTCAAATTCCACAGGATTTATCTAGAGCAGAAACTTTTGAAGATAATAGTATTACAGATAAAAAAGAACGTGCGAGAATCTTTGGTCAATATGATCATGTTCGTGTGTATGGTCGTGATTACTTTGACAAGCTTAGAAGTATTGGGTTTAAAGTTGATGAAGTAGACTATACCTCTAAACTTTCCGAAGAACATATTGAAAAATATTGTTTAGCTAAAGGAGAAATAATCCCTGTAGTTTACAAATAAAATAATTCACTAAATCTCATTGTAATGACAGAATCAATTGTAATTATTACTGGTGCCATTTTTGGTATGCTATCTGTAATTCTTGGTGCTTTTGGCGCACACGCCTTAAAGAAAACCTTATCTAACGAACAATTGCATAGTTTTGAAGTTGGTGTCAAATACCAAATGTATCATGCAATTGTATTACTAATTTTAGGCTTTAACATTGAACATATAACCTCTGCAACATACTGGTGTTTCACACTAGGAATTGTTCTTTTCTCTTTTAGCATTTACGGACTAGTTTTATCTGATTCAAAAGGAAAAAAATTACGCTTTTTAGGTCCTATTACTCCAATAGGCGGTTTACTTTTAGTTACTGGTTGGTTACTATTACTGATTAACACGTTATAAGAAAAGTATTTTTAGACTAAAGATGTAATACCACTTTTAGATTTTACTATTAGTTAGTATGTTTCTCTATATAATCTTCAAGCAATAAGATTGATTTATCTCTTAGAATCAATACTTCTTTACCATTAGTTTTATGTAAAATCTTAAATTGCCCTGGTTTAACTTTGACAAATTTAGAATTACCAGAATAGCTTCCACTTTCATTTGGTATTGAATCAAACTTTAAGCCTTCTGGGTCCATCCAGCCATTATTTCCATTTTCGATAATTTCAAATTTACCATCACAATACGAGCCAAAGTGACTGTAATAATCTGATGTATATATTTTACCTTGGGACGTGCTTAAAAAACCATGTAATGTTTTTCCTTCGTTGTATAAAGGGTGAACTCCTCCTCCAATTGTATTGCCTAATTCAAACCAATTTTTCTCTATTTTAATCTGTAAATCTTTGTTATACTTATCAATTATATCATTCTTTTTTAAAGTTTTTAGTAATTCTTTTTTATCTCTAATAGATTGAAACTGCTTGGTATTTAAATCAAACACAAGAACATTTGCTGTATTAGTTGGATAAGCTACCAAAATACCATTTGCTCTTGGCAACATGATTTTTCCATAATCATAAGCCTGCTCATCAAACTGTGTTACACTTGGTAATTGATAACCCACTTTAGTCCTCAAATTATAACTAAATACACGTGTTGGTTTTATCTCGTCATCTGTAAATAATATATAACCATCGTGATCTATTGCATGTTCGTAAGTATTAGCTTCTATTATGACATTACCGCGATCATCAATTAAACCAAGTTTTCTAGTCTTTTTAAAAATTGCTACATTATAGTTATTAAACGCTTTAATATCATCAATACTAACTAAAAAGTCTTTAGATTTTAGATTCCATAAATTAGTTATAGAATCTAAATGTCTTTTTTCTTTTTCTAGTTTAATTCGTTCTATTTTTTTACGTTGCTCATCAAGTTCTCTTTTTTTTAAGTCATCATCAATAGCAACATAAAGATCCAGCATTTCATTATACTCATCTGTTTCTTTTTCTGGTAGTAATTCAAAATAACGTTTTGCTAATATTTTTGCTTTTGTATAATCTTTAATGTCGTAACTCAAAAGCGTTCCTATTCTAGCTACACGACTTTCATTAATCTCCTTAATATATGTGATGGCTTTGTCAAAATTCTCTCTTGCCTTACTCATCTCATTATCGAGATAGTTTTGTTCTGCTCTTTTAATGTAAACTGAACCTATTTCTAGGTCTGTTTGAGCGTTAATATGAATTACATTAAAAATTACGAATAGAATTGTTAGGATGGTTTTCATACTGTAAATAGAGTGGTTTAGTCTAGACAAAACAATACCCATTAAAGGGTATGTATCAATTAGTTAGATAATAAATTAACACAACTCAGGTAGGAAATACTATTATTTTTAAAATTTTTCGGCAAAGTGGCAATTTCTTGCTTTGAATGGATGTTTCTGTAGAAAATAAAAAATCATACTAGTTAAGTAAGCAAAAAAAAAAGCTGAACTAAATAAATTTAGGACAACTTTTTGTAACAACTGATTAATAGCATCTATTGGACACAACCAATTTTAAAAAGTCACAAAATTATTCAGGAAAATTATTAAGGCCTAAAGTCTCAAATTTATTGTTATCATTCTCAAAAATGATAAACACTTTAAGTTCAGGATGAGATTTTAAAAACTCAGTAACTTTTTCAATCCCCATAGCTTGAAAAGCAGTCGCATATGCATCTGCAATCATACAATCTTCAGCAATTACAGACACGCTTAAAATATTAGTTTTTGAAGGGTAACCTGTTTTTGTATTGATGATATGTGTATAACGATTCCCATTTTCATCAGTTTTAAACTTCCTGTATGTACCAGATGTTGCCATAGATTCATTTTTCAAACTTATGGCCTTATAAACCGATTGCCCACCATCAAAACGAGGTTCATCTAATCCAACTCTCCATGCAGATTTTTTGTCTTTATTTTCACCTCTAGCTCTTATCTCTCCTCCTATTTCAACTAAATAATTAGTAATGTCTTTACGTTCTAAAAACTCTCCAATCACATCAACGCCGTAACCTTTAGCTATAGCATTAAATTCTAGATAGGTATTTAGTGGCTTAGATATTTTGTAATCATTAATTACCACCTTATCTAAATCAACAAAGCGCATTAAACTATCAATCGTAATACTATCTGTTAGAAATTTATTTTTATCTGCTCCAAAACTCCAAGCATTTACTACGTTACCAATAGTAGGATCAAAGGCGCCATTGGTTTCTTGATAAATCTTTTTTGAAGCTAAAAAAACATTTTTAAAATGTTCATCTATTATGTGTGGCTCGTTTCTGTTTAATTTAGAAATTTCGGAGTTTGAAATATAAGTTGACATCGATTGGTTAACAATAGCAAACAAACTATCAAATTGCTTGGTGTAGTCTATTTCAGAAGCATAAATAACAGAATAGGATGTCCCAAAAACAGGTCCAGAAAGCTTTGTGTTTATAGAATTAGTTTCAGCGTTTTTATCTGTTTTACAAGAAACAATTAATACAAAAAGGGTAAGGATAAGTGAAAATTTTTTCATTTAGTTGAGATTTGGTTCTAAAACTTGAAGTCCGTTGTATTCTATAAGATACTCTTCGTTTAAATAAATAGGCAAATCATCTCCATCTGGATTACCTAACCCTACACCTGCGTATAACACTTTTGCATCTTTTTCGAAAGCATGTTTTTTGAAAGTCTCCATCCAAACAACATCATAATTATTAGGGTTTTCGGGAAGTTTCACAGCTCTTACAATCACGAAGAAGTATTGACTATTCTTATCTATACAGACAAATTGCGGATGCTTTTTCAACTTACTATTAATAGCTACAAACTCAAAACCTCGCTGTTCTAAATCTTTACCAACATGGTTCATTGCCAAGTTGTGAAGTTCTTGTAATGTTAAGACTTTACTCATGTTGCAAAGATACGAACTTGCTATTTAAATCTTACAAATTTTGCGCTACTAAAGGTATAATTAGAAACGGGAATTACGGCATCATTCTCTAATTGATACCAAGGAGAGATCTTAGAATCCTCAAGATTTTTAACCAAATGTACAGTTTGAGCTGGTGTGTTACCTTGAAATAACAAAAACAACTTCTCACCTTTCTCATTCTTTGCCTCATCAGCAATCATCACTATATGACCTGGAGATCCTCCTTTAATAAGCATATCTCCTATTTTTAAATCTTTAGCATCAATAGGTTTCAACTCATTATACAATGACAATGTCCCAGAATACATGTAAATTAAATTGAGGTATTTATAAAAGTTTTCTTTGGAAGCATTAGCGCTTGCTGTTTTATGAAAACTCACCTTATTGCCACTTATTTTAGGACGATAACCCTCGGCATATTTTTTCCATGAACAATAATGCCCAGAAGTAAAATTAAAGCCTATTTCTTCCTTTCTATTGCTTTCCCATAGGTATTCGCTTCTAATTCTTATAAGTGCGTCTGCACATTGCTGCAATCCGTTCTTGGGCACAGGTATTTCTAATATACCAACGTGTCCACCTTGCCAGAAATATTCAGAATCATCATAGTTAATAATTTTGCTTCCAAAAGGTTTCAACTTATAATTCCGAAGGTAATCCTCATAACTCCCTTTTGAATACCCTACGCGTTTGTAACCGTCTGGGAAATTAACTCGAGTTTTTATAGTTAAGCTGTCTTTATTAATCAAGCTAGGTGTTTCTATACTTGCTTTAGCAATAGCTACCGCTTTTTTAACTGGTTTAAACTGAAATGCTAAAACAACAAGCGAAGCAAGAATGCATATGATGAGTAAAATTTTCTTCATAATTATGAGAACGTCAAAAATTTAATAATTGTTATAAAATGAATAAATTAAATGTAAATTTAAACATTAACTTTCAGTAACATAATAATCAATTATTACACAGATCATTTACCAATCTCAACTGTAAATCATGATTAGTTTTTTTAAAAGCAGACTTATAAAACAGCTTCACTATGTAACTTATATAGTTGTTTTATTACTAATAGTTAATTGTAAACCCGAAAACCCATTACCAGACCCATTACAAGCTGGTTGGAATAATGAGGCCGTTTGCGAAGTTGTTGAAGACAATAAAGACGTACGCGTTTTAAAATGCACTTTCGAGCCAGGTGTTGGTCATGAGAAACATTATCACAATCCCCATTATGGTTATACAGTTGCTGGAAGTAAATTTAGAATAAAAGATACAACAGGAACAAGGGAAGTGAACGTGCCAACAGGATACAGTTTTAGTAAAGATGAAATTTCAACACATGAAGTGCTAAATATTGGAGATAGTACTGCTGTATTTTTAATTATAGAATACAAATAAAATTATGAACGGATTTGATATCGTAATGGTCATTGCCATTATCCTCTTTGCAAGATTGGGTATTAGATTAGTGACGGGTTATATCAAAATGAAAAAGGAAGATGATGAGGATTCCGAAGATGATGAACAAATAAAAAAAACCAACTCGTAGTGAGTTGGTTTTTTATTTATATAGATACTACATCAAGTACAGAATGACATGTATACTAATAGTGATTATCCTCCAAAGTCATCAAATCTAATGTGCTCATCTGCAATACCAAAGTCTTCACCCATTTTTTGAACTGCTTGGTTCATCAATGGAGGTCCACAGAAATATAATTCTAAATCCTCTGGTGCTTCATGTTTTGATAAATAATTATCAATTACACAATTGTGAATGAATCCAACGAAACCATCACCTTCATTATCATCAATATCTTTTTTCACCTTCCAGTTATCACTTTCCATTGGTTCTGATAATGCCAAATAGAATTTAAAGTTTGGAAAATCTTTTTCTAATGCTCTGAAGTAATGTATGTAAAACAACTCTGCTTTAGAACGTCCACCATACCAATACGTTACTTTACGTCCAGTCTTTAAGGTTCTAAATAATTCATATAAATGCGAACGCATTGGAGCCATACCAGCACCACCACCAACATACAACATTTCACTTTCAGATTCATTAATGAAGAATTCTCCATAAGGTCCTGAAATGATTACTTTATCTCCTTCTTTTTGATTGAAAATATAAGATGATGCAATACCAGGGTTGACATCCATCCAGCCACCTTTGGCACGGTCAAAAGGAGGTGTTGCAACACGAACATTAAGCATGATCTTTCTTCCTTCGGCAGGATAAGAAGCCATAGAATACGCTCTTTCTACAAGTTCGTTATTCTTCATTACTAAAGGCCATAAACCAAATTTTTCCCAATCTGCTTTAAACTTATCTGGTTCACCAGGATGATCTTCTGGGTGAGCAGAAACATCCATATCTGCATACTTAATTTCACATTCAGGAATTTCAATTTGAATATACCCTCCTGCTTTATAGTTCATGTCTTCAGGTATTTCAACAACAAATTCCTTAATAAATGTAGCAACGTTATAATTTGAAACTACAGTTGCTTCCCATTTTTTAATTCCGAAAACTTCTTCAGGAATGGTAATTTCCATATCCTGTTTCACTTTCACTTGGCAAGACAAACGAGCACCATGTGCTAATTCTTTTCTGCTAAAATGAGGTGTTTCTGTAGGCAGTGCTTCACCTCCTCCAGAAAGGACGTGACATTCACATTGAATACATGTTCCACCACCACCACAAGCTGATGGTAAGAATATTTTTTCGGCACTCAAAGTAGTTAATAAAGTACTTCCTGATGCAACTTCTATTTCACGCTCACCATTAATCGTAATCTTTACTGGACCAGATGGTGATAATTTTTGTTTTACAAACAATAATAAACTAATCAATATAAGCGCAATTAATAAAAACGCCGCAACTGTTGCTATTACTGTTCCTAAAGTTCCTGCTTCTAAAAAAATCATACTACTCTATTATTTTAGTGTTGTTAGCCAATTCATTATTGTCTTCAGTTTTTGGTGCTACCTCAACTGTTTTTTCTTCTTCTGTTTCTTCATCACCTCCAGTTAACATACCTCCAAAGCTTAAGAAACCTATTCCCATTAAACCTGTAATGATAAATGTAATTCCTAGTCCTCTTAAAGGTGCTGGTACGTTAGAATATCTAATTTTCTCGCGAATGGCTGCAATAGCTAAAATTGCTAAGAACCAACCTATACCAGATGACACTCCATAGTTAAATGCTAGACCTAAAGTTTCTATCTCACGTGCTTGCATGAATAATGAACCACCTAAGATTGCACAGTTTACTGCGATTAATGGTAAGAAAATACCAAGTGAATTATATAATGATGGTGAGAATTTCTCAACCACAATTTCTACCAATTGCACCATGGTTGCAATAGTTGCAATGAACATGATAAACGATAAGAAACTCAAATCATAATCTGCATATTCTGCTCCTAGCCATGCTAATGCTCCCGGTTGTAAAAGATATTGATCTAACAACCAGTTTAATGGTACTGTGATTGCCAATACAAAGATTACTGCTGCTCCAAGACCAACTGCTGTTGATACTTTTTTAGATACTGCTAAGTATGAGCACATACCTAAGAATACCGCAAACACCATGTTATCAATAAAAATGGACTTAAAAAATAGTTCGATGTGTTCTATCATTGTCTTATATTTTATAGGTTTCAATTTTTTGTTATCCTTTTGAGTAAAACTGCAAACTGATTACTAAAAATTGAATACTTTTTTTAATCTTCTATTAAATCTTTGTTTTTACTACGTTGTACCCAAATTAATAATCCAACGATTATTAAAGCCATTGGTGGCATTAGCATAAAACCGTTGTTTTCATAACCGTATTTGTAAACACCTGTCTTCTCAATTGCATCTCCTAGAACTGGAATTCCAAATAAAGTTCCAGATCCTAATAACTCTCTAAAGAATCCAACAATTATCAAAATTACACCATATCCTAAAGCGTTTCCTATACCATCAAGAAATGCTTTCCAAGGACCATTTCCGAGGGCAAAAGCCTCAAAACGTCCCATAATAATACAGTTGGTAATAATTAATCCAATAAATACTGAAAGCGTCTTACTCAATTCATAAGCAAATGCCTTTAATACTTGATCAACTATAATTACTAAGGTTGCTACAACAATAAGTTGTACAATAATTCTAATTTTTGATGGAATGATATTACGCATCAAAGAAATCACAACGTTACCAACGCCTAATACAAATAGTACAGCGATTGCCATTACCAAAGATGCTTTTAACTCTGCAGTAATTGCTAATGCTGAACAAATACCTAGTACTTGAATCGTGATTGGGTTGTTATCTGCTAACGGATCAGTTATTAACTTACCGTCTTTTTTTGAAAGTAGTCCCATAGTTTAGTTAGAAGGTTTTAAGTTTTGAAAATAAGGCAAGTATAATTTCAAATCTGCTTTAATCATTGCAGAAACGCCATCACCTGTAATAGTCGCTCCTGCTAGGGCGTCTACTTCATAATCTGTTTTATCCATATTCTTAGGATCTGCATTTCCTTTAGCAACATTGATGCCTTTAAAAGCACCTGTTTCGGTCAATAAATGCTCACCTTCAAAATCATCCATAAAGTAACGTTGTTTGATATTAGCACCTAAACCAGGTGTTTCTCCAGCGTGATCAAAAAAGGCACCTCTTACAATCATATCACTATCTAAAGCAACATAACCCCAAATAGCATCCCATAGACCTTTACCTCTAATTGGTGCTACGTATAATGTTTCTCCAGTTTTAGATGTACCAACAAAAAGTGGTAACAAACGAGATTCACCAGCTTTGGCATTTGCCTGTTGCTTTTTAACATCAATTAAATATGGTTCTTTTGCCTTGTCACTAGAATCTAAATATTCTTGACGTGTCATCGTCTTAACGATTTTCCCACCTTTAGATTCTAAAACCAATTGCTCAGAAACTTTTGTTGTGAATGCTTCAGCAACTTTTTCTTTAGATACAAAAGTAATGTCTCCATCTCCTTCATTTCCATTTACACCAAAAGCATAAAGAATGTTTTGTTGCATTTCAATTCTTTCATTTTCGGTAATTGCTGGTTTTAATGATGATGCTGTAAATGCCAATAATGACCCAACAACTACAACCATCGCAACAGCGAAAATGATAGTATATCCGTTTTTATCTGTTCTCTTTTCCATCGTTAAGCAGTTTTAACTTTTAGACGTTTCATTCTTCTCTTTACATTTCCTTGAACCACATAATGGTCAATTGTTGGTGCAAATACATTCATTAACAAAATTGCTAAGAATACACCTTCTGGATATGCTGGGTTAAATACACGAATCATAATTGATATGAAACCAATTAAGAAACCGTAAATCCATTTCCCTTTGTTTGTTTGTGATGCTGTAACAGGGTCTGTTGCCATATAAACAGCTCCAAATAAAATACTACCAATAATTAAATGTTGCCAGAATGGTACATTCATTAGTCCATAGAACTTACTTGATTCTCCAATCCATCCTGCATCTACAACACCATTAAAGATTAATCCCATTGTTAAAGCTCCAATCAAAGTCGAGAAGATAATTCTCCAACTTCCTACTTTGGTAAAGATTAAGAACAATGCGCCAATAATGATTAAAAACTTTGAAGTCTCACCAACAGATCCTGGAATAATCCCCCAGAACATGTCCCAATAATCATAAGCAACACTGGTATTACCTTGTGCATAGCTACCTAAAATTGTTTCTCCGGAAATAGCATCTAAGTTAGAACCGTTAGCAATCATTTGATCACGTTCTACTGCACCATGAACCCAAACTTTATCTCCAGACATCCAAGTTGGATAAGCGAAGAATAAAAAGGCTCTAATAGTTAAAGCAGGGTTTAATATGTTCATCCCTGTTCCTCCAAATACTTCTTTACCGATAACTACACCAAAAGCTACTGCTACTGCTAGCATCCATAATGGAATATCAATTGGTACAATTAAAGGCACTAACATACCTGTAACCAAATAGCCTTCTTCTACTTCATGGCTATTTTTCATAGCAAAGAGAATCTCAATTGCTAAACCTACTCCATACGATACGACGACTAGTGGTAATATTTTCCAGAAACCAAGCACGAAGTTATCCATAGTCCAAAATGCTGAGTTGAAGAAACCTCCACCTACTACTCGGTCAATCTCTCCAAATGCTACATGATGCTGGTAACCAGCGTTAAACATACCAAACAATAAACACGGTACCATTGCCATAATGACAATATTCATGGTACGTTTTAAATCATCGGCAGCTTTAATATGAGTCCCATTATGAGTTATCTCATTAGGCAAGTATAAAAACGTATGAATTGCTGAAAATGCAGGCAACCATTTTTTGTCTTTATTCTTTTCTCTAAAATTATGTAAGTTATTTTTTAAACCCATTATCCTATCTCTTTAAGCATTAAGTCTAATCCTTTTCTAATAATATCTTGATGTGGTTGTTTAGACACACAAATAAATTCTGTTAATGCGAAATCCTCTGGCGCAACTTCATACATTCCTAAAGCTTCCATTTCATCTAAATCTTGATACATACAAGCTTTTAGAATTTGCATTGGAAAGATATCTAACGGAAATACTTTCTCATAAGAACCTGTCACTACAAAAGCACGATGCTCACCATTTGTATTGGTGTTCAACTCATACTTTTTATTAGGAGTTAACCATGAAAATGTAAATGCTCTAGATGTAGAAATTTTATTGAAAACTGGTTTATTCCAACCAAAGAACTCATAATCATCACCTTCAGGAATAACAGAAATCAAATTATCGTAAAAGCCTAAACTTCCATCTGGCTTCAATTGTTTCCCTGATAGTACATTTCCAGAGATGATACGATCATTTCCATCTTTATCAACACCATTATCATAAACCATAGTAGCAACTTCGCTACCAATTGTAGTTTTGAAATATCTTGGCTTCTTTACTGAAGAACCAACAAGAGCAACCATACGCTCTGCATTATATTTCCCCGTTAGTAATAGTTCACCAATAATAACAAGATCTTGAGCGTTAACTGTCCAAACAGTTTCACCTTTGTTTACAGGGTCTAATTTATTGATATGTGTACCAACATTTCCTGCTGGATGTGGACCAGATACTTTATGAATTATAGCGTCATTCATGTTTGCAAGCGGAGAGTTGTTAGACCCTACACCAATATGAACTTGTCCTTCTGTTAGTTTTGCTAAAGCAGAAACAGCTGCTTGTAAAGCGTCCTCTTTTCCCGCAAGTACAAAATCTAAGTCTGCAGCCAATGGTGCAGTAGAATGACCAGAAATAAAAATCGCCTTTGGCGATTTCTCAGTGTTTGCAATCACATCATACGGTCTTTGCTTGATAAAAGGCCAACATCCAGAAGCTAACAAATGTGCTTTAGTTGTTGCCGCATCAGAATTCATGTTAAATTTACCGAAATCCTTGTGAGACTGGGTTTTATCTGCTTGAATCTTAATGGCATCTATACGACGTTTTGGTCCTCTTTGCACTTCTACAACTGTACCAGAAACTGGAGACACAAACTTCACATCTTCATTTGATTTATCATAAAAGATAACATCTCCTGCTTGTAAAGTAGCACCTTCTTTTGCTACTAGTTTTGGAATAACGCTGTGAAAATCTTCAGGTCGTATTGTACAGAAATTACTTATAATAGCTTGTTCAACTGTTTTATCAGCTTCACCTACAAGTTTTATATCCAGACCTTTTTTAATCTTAATGTCTTTTGACATACGCTTTATATTGAAATTAGTTGACTAAAAATCCGTGCAAATTTACGAATTTATTGAGTAATATGATAACATGGGATTTTAAGTTTATTATTTTTAAAGATTCTAAATAAGCTAAGCAATATTAAGGCATAGATTTTGTTTACCTTTACAAAACAAACTATTATTAATGATTAAGACCGTCTACTTTTTTCTCTTAGCTACTCTAATATCTGCACAAGGATTTTCGCAAACCGAAGAAATCAATCCGCCAGATTACATAAAAACCGTCACCTTTAAAAGCAGAACATCGTCACAAGGGCAACTTCCTATCATTAGATTAGGCGAAGCTTTTCATTTAGAATTTGACGTACTCACAACAGATGAGCCAGATTTCTATTACACTATTGAGCATTACAACTACGATTGGACACAATCTAATCTCGTTAAAATGGAATACATGAAAGGTTTTGATAATTATAGAATTGTGAATTACCAAAACTCATTTAATGCATATCAACTTTATTCTCATTACGATTTACAAATCCCTAATGAGCAAACTCGTGGGTTAACAAAATCTGGAAACTACATCATTTCTATATATAACGAAGATGAAGAGGTCGTTTTTACGAGAAAATTCATGATTTACAAAGAGCAATTAGGTGTTGGAGTTTCTGTAAAGCGCCTAAGAGACGTGCAATATATTGAGAGCAAACAAAGTGTTGATATTGTTATAAATTCTGGAGGTTTAGTTTTAAACAATCCAAAACAAACTATTAAAACACTTATCATTCAAAATAACAATCTTAACACGGCTATTAAAGATATCAAGCCTCAATACACTATTGGAAAAGAACTTATCTATAGGTATACTAACGAAACTGCTTTTTGGGCAAGTAATGAATATCGATTTTTTGAAACTAAAGATGTGAGAGGCGCTAATGTTGGCGTTCAATTTATTGATTTAAAAGACATCTACGAAAGCTATTTATTTATTGATGGACCTCGAGATAAGAGACCATATACTTACAATCCAGACATCAATGGTAATTTCTTAATTACTGCACTAGACACTGAAAACACAGATATAGAAGCAGATTACACTAATGTACATTTTGCATTACAATACCCTCAATTAACAGATGGTAGCGCTATTTATGTCTACGGAAATTTTAATAATTACGCACTAAGCGAAGAAAACAAACTCACATTTGATAAGACCGAAAGATCGTACCAAACATCAATAAAACTTAAACAAGGTTTCTATAACTACAAATATGTTGTTGTTGACGCTAAAGGCAATTTAGATGAAGGTAGAATTAGTGGTGATTTCTGGCAAACAGAAAATAACTATAAAGTTTTAGTGTATTATAGAGATCTAGGAGCGCGTTTTGATCAGCTTATTGGTTTTGGAGAAGCGTCATCAGTAGACATTTCTAATTAGTCCTTTTGCATAAGCTCTTTATAGGTATCATAACTCAATTCTCTTTGAATAAAAGATTGAGTTGTTTCATCAAAAGACACACAATTCTCAATTGGTTTTGCATACAAATGTAAGCTCATAGACTTACCAGCTTTGTTACAATTTTTTAATTTATGAAATCCTACTTTATCATTCATAAAGGTTAATTGATTTGGCTGTATTTTATGAGAACCTACTTCTTGCAAAGCTTTATCATCATTAATTTTAAAAAAAAACTCTTCTATTTCACCTTCTAGTAAATACACCCAACAATCTTCACCATCATGTCCATGAACAGCAGTTTCTTGTTCTTGCTGCCAACAAATTAAAATAAGTTCAAAATCAGCATCTCTAAACAAGCAATTTCTTGTATAACAGTCATTAGACCAACTCTCACTTGAAGAAAAATCAATGGACTCAAAATCAAAGCTTTTGAGTATGAGATTATAGTCTTCGGTAGGTGATTGCGAAAGTGATTTTACTAATTTTTGAATATTCTCAGGAGATTTCAATAGACAGAATTTATATTTAAAGAGATTTATATAATAATGTGAGAAAATAGGGATAAATTTACACAAACCCTAAATTAAAGAACCGTTTTTACACATGCAAAAAGACCTTAAATTATTTAACGAGCTTGTTGAGTATCTCATTTCCGAAGAAAAAAACACTCCTGTAGCTACTCCTATTGACACGACAGCACTTTACACCACTTTAGATCTTAGCCTAAATGATGACCCAATCATTGACGAAGATTTTAAAAAGACATTAAAGGCAATTATAAAAAGCACACCAAAAACGGCATCTACCTCATTTTTTAATCAATTATTTGGTGGTAGAATTGACAGAGCAACGCTTGGTGATTTATTGGCAGTCATGCTCAATAATAGCATGTACACATATAAAGTTGCTGGACCACAAGTTGGGATTGAGAAAATCATTCTCAAAACTATTTGCAACATGATAGACTATCCAGAAACAGCAGATGGCACCTTTGCTCCGGGAGGATCAATGAGCAATTATATGGCTGTTTTAATGGCTAGAGACAAATACAATCCTACTGCAAGAACTAAAGGCATTAACAATAAAATGACCCTCTATACATCTGAAGCCTCGCATTACTCAGTTGCTAAAAACGCATCATTTATTGGTGTTGGGAGAGATCAAGTAAGACGTATTAAAACCAATGACAAAGGCGAAATGCTAGCCATAGATTTAGATCAACAAATTGCAAAAGATATTGAACAGGGCTTACAACCATTTTTTGTAAATGCCACAGCAGGAACGACAGTTCTAGGAGCTTTTGATGATGTAAAAAGTATTAGTGAGGTTTGCAAAAAGCATGATGTTTGGCTACACTTAGATGGCGCGTATTGTGGTTCGGTAATTTTTAGCGACCAATACAAACATTTAGTAAATGGTATTGAACATACCGATTCTTTTAGCGTCAACGCTCATAAAATGCTAGGCACTCCTCTTGGTTGCTCCATTATTGTTGCTAAAGACAAAAGACACTTAAACCAATCATTTTCTAATGATGCAGAGTACCTCTACCAAACTAATGACGACGAATTTAATTTAGGGAAGACCTCTCTACAATGTGGTCGTAGAAATGATGCTTTAAAATTTTGGACTCTATGGAAATCTGTTGGTAATAATGGGTTAAAAACTATTGTTGACCATCAATTCAACCTTGCTCAAATTGCCAGAGATTATATCAATTCACATCCAGATTACACATTGTATAGTTTTGACGATTCAATTTCGATCTGTTTTAATTACAAAAACATTTCTGCGAACAAATTGTGTACTGCATTGTATGAAGATTCTCAACTTATGGTTGGTTACGGAAATTTTAAAAATCAAGAGTTTGTGAGAATGGTAACAATTAATAGCCTATTGCAGGAAAAAGATATTATCAATTTCTTTACAACTATTGAAGAGTTTACGAGTTCAACCGATTTATAAATCAATTAATCGATAGTATTTTATAAAAGTGTTAAAAATTTGCTTTATTCTAAAAAAGTAGGCATTTTAGTTTAAAATTTAAGCTAATTTTGCAAGCTATTACAACAATTTAATGGTACAACAAGTCACAAGCGGAATCAAAATTTCAATCGAAACGTCTTTCGAAGGTACATTTTATAAAAATTATAAAGTGCACTTTGCCTTTGGATATAAAGTAACTATTGAAAACCAAAGTAAAGATTCTGTTCAGTTAAACTCTAGACATTGGAGAATCTTAGATGCCTTAAATAATGAAGAAGTTATTGATGGTGAAGGTGTCATTGGTAAAAAACCAATTTTAAAACCGGGTGAATCTCATACTTATAATTCGGGTTGCTTACTTACCTCACCTTTTGGCGCAATGCAAGGTCATTACAATATGACTAATTTCACAAACACTAAAAAATTCAAAGTAGCGATACCTTCTTTTAAATTAAGTGCTCCTTTTGCACTAAACTAAAACTCTTATTTTACTCTAATTAGTTTCTATCTTCTTTTAATAGCTCTACTGGCGCATCTACTATGATTTTTGAATCAAAGTCTTTCACGTATTCAAACCTGTAAGTTGTTCCATTTTGCTTAATTTGAAAGAATTTACAATTAGAATAATGAACAAATTCATAGTTTAAATTGATTTCAAAACCTTCTGAAGCAATCCTATAAAACCCATCGCAATCCACATTTCCGTAAGGAGAAATACGTCTATATCTATATTCTGTTTTAGAGCCTATATCATGAATTTCAAACCATGCACCAGCTGCTATACCACTTAGCCATTGGGCATGCTCAATCTTTTCATCATTATGTTTAGGCTGGAGTGTCCCAATAATACTTGGATTATACCCTTTAAGGATATCTAAAAACATACGTCTGTTTTCTTTACTTACTGTAGATTTAAATTCTGAAATTTCTCCAGTCTCAGAAACCATATATACATCATTCTCTGTATCTGCAATAACAACATTACCAATAGTGCTTGGAGTAAAGCTTTTAGATTTAATAAGCTTAGATTTAATAGAATCATTTGTAACACTAGTAATCAAAGTATTGGTCACAAAACGCGCACAATTACAAGCCTCATCTACAAAAGCGGCATATCTAATAAAACCAGTATCTTGTATTGATGTGATATGTGATCTTGCTTTTTTGTAATCTATCGCATTACAAACTGAAGCATACATATTCCCATCACCATGAGTCAATTTTGGATGTGTTGCCAAAAATTTAAGGATGTCATCTAAATTTTGAATCCCGTCATCTTCTATGTTTGCAACAATTGGAAAATTTAACTCAAAGTCGGTATCGCTTCCACGTACCCTTCCGTTTGGAGATGGTGTAATATATCTTCCAAAGTCATGATATTCTAAAACACCAGTTGATTTATTAATTAAAACCAAAGCAGCATGACCAGCTCTTACGTGTTTTTTATTTCCGATAAAAACATAACGCATAAACCTGGAGTACCACTCTTCTGCGTGTGACACTATGGTTTCTGGGTATGCGAGGGTTAGGATTATTCCGTCGTTCATATTAATAATTAAAGATGGCAACTTACAAAAAATTACCGATTATTTTAACCTTGTTTTATTACTTGGCAATTCATTAGTCGTCAAAAAATCGTAACTTTGCAGCTTCAAAATAATAATGAATTTTTAAACCAAAATTTAAGATGGGAAAAGGATTTTTCAATGTACCAGTAGCTATAAATGAGCCTGTTAAATCGTATGCTCCAGGATCTCCTGAGCGCGATGCAGTTTTAAAGGCTTATAAAAAAATGTTTAATGAAACTATTGACGTACCAATGTACATTAATGGGAATGATGTAACGACAGGAAACACTAAAACCATGTCTGCTCCTCACGATCATCAACATGTTGTCGGAACGTATCATTTAGCCGAAAAATCTCATATAGATGACGCTATTGCAACTGCTCTAGAAGCAAGAAAAGAATGGTCTCAATTACCATGGGAACAACGTGCTGGAATTTTCTTAAAAGCGGCAGAATTAATAGCTGGACCTTACAGAGCAAAAATAAATGCAGCAACAATGATTGCGCAATCTAAAACGGTTCATCAAGCAGAAATTGATGCATCTTGTGAGCTAATAGATTTCTTAAGATTCAATGTACAGTTCATGACAGATATTTATCATGAGCAACCAGATAGTACAAGTGATGCATGGAATAGATTAGAGTATCGTCCATTAGAAGGATTTGTATATGCTGTAACACCATTTAATTTTACTGCTATTGCAGCAAATCTGCCTGCTTGTATGGCTATGATGGGTAATGTTGTGGTTTGGAAGCCTAGTGATAGTCAGATATTTTCTGCAAAAATCATCATGGATGTCTTTAAAGAAGCTGGAGTTCCTGCTGGTGTTATAAACGTTGTTTTTGGTGATCCAGTAATGATTACAGATACTGTTATGGATAGTCCTGATTTTTCTGGATTACACTTTACAGGTTCAACTTATATATTTAAAGAACTTTGGAAAAAAATTGGAAATAACATCCACAACTACAAAACATATCCAAGAATTGTTGGAGAAACTGGTGGAAAAGATTTTATTGTGGCTCACAAAAGCGCAAATCCAATACAAGTAGCTACTGCTATTTCTAGAGGTGCTTTTGAATTTCAAGGCCAAAAATGTAGTGCAGCTTCAAGAGCTTACGTTCCTTCAAATATATGGGAAGCCGTAAAAAAACGTGTCATAGAAGATGTGAAATCTTTTAAAATGGGTTCTCCTGAAGATTTAAGCAACTATGTTACTGCAGTAATTCATGAAGGTTCTTTTGACAAATTAGCTAAATTTATAGACCAAGCCAAAAATGATGCTGATGCTGAAATTATCGTTGGTGGAAACTACGATAAGAGTAAAGGATACTTTATAGAACCTACAGTAATTGTAACAAGTGACCCAAAATACACAACAATGTGTACCGAGTTATTTGGACCTGTAATGACGATATATGTGTATGATGAAGACCAATATTCTGAAACATTGAAACTTGTTGATGAAACAAGTGAATACGCTTTAACTGGAGCTATTTTATCAACTGATAGATATGCTATCCAAGAAGCTACAAAAGCATTACAAAACTGTGCTGGAAACTTCTACATTAATGATAAGCCAACTGGAGCGGTTGTTGGACAACAACCATTTGGAGGCGCTAGAGCTTCTGGAACAAATGATAAAGCAGGAAGTGCGCTTAACTTATTGCGTTGGGTATCTCCTAGAATGATAAAAGAAACATTTGTAACACCTACAGATTATCGTTATCCATTTTTAGGCGAATAAACTTTTTTATA
>CAJQOA010000127.1 GCA_905479815.1 uncultured Psychroserpens sp. | reverse complement strand
TTAAGACTAAAAATTAAAGCGTTTTAGTCGAAATCTTTATTCTCTCCTACATCTGCTTTTTGAACATTTAATACTTTGTTATCTGGTCCAACTACAAAAGCAACAAGCTCTAAATTAGCTGAGTTTTGAACACTTGCTGGTACAGATACACTGTAATTAGCAGTATACGTATTACCTGTATCGGTAGCTGGAATGTTATCACCATATACGTCTGTGAACGTTATTCTTGCTGTATGATCATGTACAAAATCTGGAATAGGGTTACCTTGTTGGTAGTATGGACTAGAAGGATCTCCGTTGTAAAAATTAACTTGAGGATATACTAAACCATTCTCTAATAAATATACTACAATTCTGTTTTGAGAATCAGCTTTCAAATCATAATGAACTCTTACTTCAGCAGTTATTGTATTACCTGAAAGAGAAGAGTTTATTGCTAACCCCATATTTTGCCTGTTAGCTAAAAGCGCAACTGGCTGACTTGTAGATTCATTCCAATTAATTGTTCTGTTAACTCTTCCTGAAGGAAATCCTGTAATTCCAAAAGTATTTAACATTGAATTGACATTTGGAAAAGGCATATCATTATCATCATGTACTGCTACAGGAATAATATTTGAGTCTGCTGCAACTGCCTGCTCTAAAGCGTATGCTAATCTTGGGCAATATTGACACCATGTACCTGTATAATCTTCAACCATTACTTTTGTTGTATGTGTTGATTCTACAGCTTTTATAACAAGTGTATTAGACGTTAATGTACTATTATCTGGCAATGTAAAAGTCGCTACCACATTGTAAGTGCCTGGGCTTGAAAAAGTAGCTGGATTAGTTAATGCTCCTGGCTCAGCACTATACGTTGCTATTCCTGTCACTTCATTACCTAAATCATCCATAACTATAAAAAATGCACTACCCTCATCAAACCAAAAAGAATTGTTGTTTGTTGACAATGTTATTGCTGTTGGTACTGGCACTGCCTGTACACTTATAGTTGTAGAATTTGACAAACTCCCATTTGTTGCTGTAACTTCAAAGTTACCTATAGTACTAAATGTGTAAGGATTAGAAATTACTGCTCCTCCAATTTTCAACTCTGAACTCGCTGTTACATTATTTCCTAAGTTGTCAACTACAGAAAATGTCACAGATTGTCCTTCAAAAACAGATGAAGAATTTCCACTTACTGTTATTGATGTTGCAGTAGCTCCACCACCACTTCCATCATCAGAGCCACCACAAGAAAACAATGCAGCAACCGCGACAAATAAAAATATTTTAGTAAAATTTTTAATTTTCATAATAAATAAGGTTGTTAAATGTTAATTTTTTTTTAAAGTTTTTCGAAGATAAATATATTTTTTGATTTTATTAACGCCTGTGGCATACGTTTTGTAAAGTTTTGTAAAAAGAGAACTAATTAACAGTATTATTCTCAAAAAATTAACTTTGTTTAATATATTTATCAAAAATTATAACCATGAAAACCCTAATAACATTATTTCTCACACTTTCAATTACAAGTCTATCATTCTCTCAAAATGAATTACCAAGTATGGAGTTAAAAACTCTTGAAGGAAAAAGTATTCAACTACAAGATATTTCTAAAGATCAAGTGGTCGTTATTTCACTTTGGGCTACATGGTGTGTCCCATGTAAAAACGAATTAGACGCAATTAGCGAAGTTTATGATGACTGGGTTGATGAAACTAATGTTAAACTATATGCAGTTTCTGTAGATGACTCTAGAACAGTGAGTCGCGTAAAGCCACTAGTAAATGGGAAATCTTGGGATTTCACAATACTATTAGATACTAATAACGACTTAAAAAGAGAATTAGGAGCATCTACAATACCACTCACATTGATAATTAAAAATGGTAAAATTGTTTATAGACACTCTGGATATACACCAGGTTCTGAAGAAGCGCTTTTTGAAGAAATCAAAAAACATTCTTAAATCCTAAAATCAAAACAATCAACTAATCAACCCACCCTTAACATGAAAAAAACTGCGGTTTTATTTTTGCTAATACTTCCTATATTGAGTTTTTCACAAGAAACAGAGGAAGAAAAAGAAACTATTTTTAAAGAATTTCTAAATAATTTATCAGGTAGTTTTGAGACTAATGCTCAATGGTATGTTAATGATAATGTTTTAGGAGACTTCGATGACCCTATCCCTGAATTTGAACTAGAAAACAAGCATTTAAGAGCAAATAGCTACTTAAGATTAGATTATCGTTTTCTAAACAACTTCACCTTTGGTTTGCAAGCGGAAAGCTATGAACCATTACCTTTATTAAGTTACTTCCCAGAATATAAGGGTACAGAATTAACGAATTACTATATCAACTTTAAAAATAAAAAACTGGATATTACTGCTGGTCATTTTTATGAGCAATTTGGTAGTGGATTATTACTAAGAACTTTTGAAGAGCGACAGCTAGGTCTTAATAACGCTTTAAGAGGTGGACGTATAAAATACACACCAACCAATTATTTAAGTGTAACAGCTTTATATGGTAATCACAGAATTGGTTTTGATCATTCTGAAGGTGACGTATTTGGTCTAGATTTAAATATTGATTTAAAGGAAGTAATAGGTCTTGAAGGATTATCTAGATTTAACTTTGGCGCAAGTTACGTTGGCAAAAGTGAAGAGTTCACTGCTCCTGTTGACGAATTTGACCCTAACAATACGTTTGATACCACAGATTTTCCTGAATTAATTAATTCATATGCATTTAGGTTTGATGTAGATTTTGGCAAATTCTTTGTTAATACAGAATATTCTTTAAAAGGTGAAGATATTTCATTTACTGCTGCATCTCTGGGAAATCCACAGATTATCGAAGGAAAATACTTTGATGGTAGTGCCATTTTATTTACAACAGGTTATACTGTTAAAGGTTTTGGTGTATCTAGTACTTTTAGACGTTTAGAAAATATGTCATTTTCTTCAGATAGAGACCTAGTAAGACCAGGCAACAATCCTTTTGGAATGGGAAGTATTAATTTCACTCCAGCCTTAACAAAACAACAAGATTACTCGCTATCTAATATTTATTTATACCAAGCACAATCTCCTCTTTTTATTCAAAATTTTGGAGGGCAAGCTGGAGAAATTGGCGGACAAATTGATATGTATTATTCCTTTAAAAAAGGATCAACTATTGGTGGTAAATATGGCACAAAAGTAACAGCGAACATGTCGTATTGGTCACTCTTGGATGCGACGTTTGATCAAGACAATTCAACTTACGATAGTGAGTTATTTAAATTTGGTGAAAAACTGTACAAGGATATTAATTTTGAAATTAAGAAAAAGTGGTCTAAAGAATGGAGTAGTGTATTATTTTACCAAAACTTGGCCATAAACAAAAACTTAGCCATTGAAGGGTCTTATATCCCTAATGACGAAGCAATAACTTCTAATATTATCGTTGCTGAAACTACTAGAAAATTTAGTGGTGGACGCTCAATGAGACTTGAGCTTCAACATCTATCTACCGATGAAGATTTAAAAAACTGGGCTGGAGGCACACTAGAGTATGTTGTGAATCGTAACCTGGCATTTTATGTTGCAGACATTTACAATTATGGTAATGATAATAAGGACGAACAATACCACTACTATAATTTTGGAGGAAGCTATACTAAAGGTGCAACAAGAGTAGCACTTAACTATGGAAGACAACGTGGTGGGTTATTTTGTGTTGGAGGTGTATGTAGAATAGTACCTGAAAACACAGGGTTATCTTTAAACCTAACAACTGCTTTTTAGTCATAAAAAAAAGCGTAATAATCTTATATACAAAAGGAGATTCATAGTGTTATGAATCTCCTTTTTGATTTTTTTATCCGCGATATTTTAACGGTAAGTGTACCACTTTTTTGGTCTCGAAGAATTCCTCTTTAAAATAATCTTCAAGCTTATAAATTTTTGCAGTTTGATAAGATTCTAATTCTTCAGTGAGATCTCCACCTTTGAGATATAAAATACCATTTTTTAGTTCGTGCTTTTGACTTTTGGCAATTTTACCTTTTACCCAATGCACAAAAGTTGGCATTGCCGCAACCGCTCTACTAACTATAAAATCAAACTGCTCATTTATCTCTTCGACTCTACTATGAGTTGTTTTCACATTTGTTAACCCTAAGCCCTCAACAACTTCATTGACAACTTTTAATTTTTTAGCAATACTATCTACTAAATGAAATTGACAATCAGGATATAAAATAGCCAAAGGTATTCCAGGAAAGCCACCACCTGTGCCAACATCCAAGATATTAGAATTAGGCTTAAACTCAATCACTTTTGCAATACCTAAAGAGTGTAACACATGACGTAAATACAATTCATCAATATCTTTGCGAGATACTACATTGATTTTTAAATTCCAGTCTTTATATAAAACTTCCAATTTTTTAAATTGAAGTATCTGATTATCAGTTAAATCAGGAAAATATTGTTGTATGAGCTCCATTTTTTAAGATTTTGACAAAAGTATGTTTTTTTATGTGGATATTTTTAAGATATTATTATCCTTAACACAGCTTTTATTATTTATCTTTGTTTTAATATGAAAACGTAATTTATCACGTTATATTGAAAAATTAATAGCATGACTAAACAAACTTTATCTTTCTCCAGAACAGATTCTGCTAAGTTCTTTAGAACACTAAATAAACGTGTCAACGATTACTTCAAAGAAAATAATATTAAAAAAACTGGAAACTGGAAGCTCTATATAAAAGCTATAATAATGTTTACATTATTACTTGGACCATTAGTATTATTATTGACAATTGATGTCCCAACTTGGCTGCAAATTATCTGCATGATGGTTATTGGCATTGGAATGGCAGGCGTAGGAATGAATGTGATGCACGATGCAAACCATGGCTCTTTTTCTAGTAAAAAATGGGTTAATAAATTAATGGGAAGTAGCATACATATATTAGCTGGTAACGATTATAACTGGAAAGTACAACACAATGTGTTACATCATACATATACTAATATTCAAGGGCATGATGAAGACATTGATGCAGGAAGAATAATTCGCTTTTCTAAGCATTCAAAATGGTTAAAAATCCATCAATATCAAAAATATTATGCTTTTTTATTATACGGATTACTAACTGTTAATTGGGCTATCACTACAGATTTCAAACAAACCTACCAATACTTAAAAAGAAAATTATCTTATGGCGATTTCCCTAATCCTGCTACACAATGGACGAAGTTAATTATTGGTAAGATATTATATTATACTATTTGGGTGGTTTTACCTATCGTTTTAGGTTACGCTTGGTGGCAAGTTTTAATTGGCTTTCTAATCATGCATTACACAGCTGGAATTATTTTAAGTGTCGTTTTTCAATTAGCACACGTAATGCCAAATACTGAAATGCCTTTACCAGACGAAAATGGTACTATGAAAAACACATGGGCAATTCACCAATTATTTACAACATCAAATTTTTCTCCTAAAAGCTGGCTTGTAGAGTTTTATACTGGAGGACTAAATAGACAAGTTGAGCATCATTTATTCTCAAACATAAGTCATGTTCATTATAAAAATATAGCAAAAATAGTAAGAGAAACTGCTCATGAATTTAGTTTACCATACAATGAGTACAATACCATATGGAAAGCTATCGCAGAGCATTACAGACAACTAAAAGTATTAGGAAAGAAACCTACTCTTGCCTAATTACATTAATAGCAAACAAATCAACCAACTATTAAATGACACAACTTTCAGATAGAGTCCTCAATATGGCAACATCTGCCACATTAGCAATGGCAGCCAAAACCAGAGAATTAAAAGCAGAAGGAAAAGATATTATTGGCTTAAGCTTAGGTGAGCCAGATTTCAATACACCCGATTTCATTAGAGAAGCAGCTATTCAAGCTATAAATGACAACTACAACTCATATACACCTGTAGATGGTTATGTAGAATTAAAAGATGCGATCATTACTAAGTTTAAAAGAGATAATCATCTCAATTATAAACATTCTCAAATTGTAGTTTCTACTGGAGCTAAACAATCGTTGGCTAATGTTGCAGCTGTTATGCTTAACAAAGGAGACGAAGTGATTTTACCTTGTCCGTATTGGGTGAGTTATAGTGATATTGTAAAACTTAATGAAGGTGTTCCTGTAGAAGTAAAAACGTCAATTGAAAACGATTTCAAACTCACACCTCAACAACTAGAAGCTGCTATTACTCCAAAAACAAAAATGATCTGGTATAGTTCACCTTGTAATCCAAGTGGATCTGTTTACAGTAAAGATGAATTGAGAGCATTAGCAGATGTACTTCAAAAATACCCAAATATAATCGTTGTTTCAGATGAGATCTATGAGCATATTAATTTTATTGGAGGTCATGCAAGTATGGCTCAATTTGATGATATGTTTGATAGAACCGTAACTGTAAATGGTGTTTCAAAAGCATTTGCAATGACTGGTTGGAGAATTGGTTACATTGGAGCTCCAGAAGCAATCGCAAGAGCTTGTAACAAGATGCAAGGTCAAATTACAAGTGGAGCAAACTGTATTGCACAGCGCGCTGTAATTACCGCTTTAAATGCATCGCCAACTCGTGTACAATTCATGGTTGATGAGTTTAAAGTAAGACGAGAATTAATTCTTGGATTACTAGATGGGATTGAAGGCTTTAAAACTAATGTTCCTGAAGGTGCTTTTTACGTATTTCCTGATGTGTCACATTTCTTCGGAAAAGTCTTAAAAGGGCAAAAAATTGAGAACGCAACAGATTTTTCGCTATTCTTATTAGAACATGCCAACGTTGCCACAGTAACTGGTGTTGCTTTTGGAAACCCTGATTGTATTAGGATTTCTTATGCCGCTTCGCAAGAACAAATAATTGAAGCTATAACCCGTATTAAAAACGCTGTTAGTTAAAAATACACAGTATAAATAACGACACTAAAAAGGATTAAAAAAAAGGCAGAATACAACAGCTGTTTTCTTTTGTAATCCTTTTTTGCTTTCAATCTTATTTGCTCTAATAATTCTGGTTTGGCTTTAGGAAAATCATATTCTGGTTTTCTGTTTTTTCCATAACCGCCTAGTGTCTTTTTAAACCTTTTAGATTTATCAAGGGCAATACTCTTATTGCTCTTTAATGAGCTTAACATTGATTGTCCAGTTGGCATAAGTTTGGTTTAATTAATAATTATTAGAATTAATACAATGACACTAACAAAGACCAAAAGGGTTTTAAGATCTTGAACCTTTCGTTCTTTAATCATTTTTAATTTTATCGTCTCTAAAACTTCTGGAGTTACTTCAGGGAAATCGTAAACTGGCTTCTCCTTACTATAGTCTCTAGATATCGTTTTGCTAAATGGTAAATGATTCTTTCGTCTTCGATTATTAGTCTTCAAAGAATTGATCATACTCATTATCGCGCCTTCTCCACCCATAACTATTCACTTATGTAAATGACATATAAAATCATTAATACGAAAGTTACAAAACCTATAATTGTTTTCTTAATTAGTAAGCGTCTATTGTTTCGTTTCGTTTTTACTCTAACACGTCTCAAAACATGAGGAAACACCTTAGGTAAAACATACTTTTTATACTGCAGTTCTCTACTCGAACCTCTATTCATTTTAGTAAATGGTACACGTTTTCCGTTTTTCAATAACCCTCTATTATAGTTAATAGTGCTATTCATTGATGAGATTCCCATAATATCTTTTTTTTATTCTGAAATTGAATCAGAAGTCCAACCGTTAAAATTGAAGTATATCAAACCTTTCGAGATAATTAAATATGCCGAAAACGTATTGAATAAAAGTGTAAAAGATAGTTTTGAGTGAGAACTCAATTGTACCAGTTAAAAAGGTCTAATAGTGTCGCTTAAATAATAAAGGCCAACACTGTTGCAAAAACAGACAATTTTAAAAGTGTATCAATATTTGAAGTAATTTGATATCGTCTGCCTTTTAAGCGTTGCTTAATACCAAAGATTGATTTTGAATTTGTGTTGTGCAAATTACATTTTACAATAGACTTGTAATGTGAATTTAATAAACCTTCTGGTCTAACAAATTCTGTTTCTAATCTAGGTGTGGGTGAAGGCTCTAATTTTTCTGATGTTAATACTAATTCCATGATTGTTTGATTTAATTGATTATACAGATAAGACGTACATTCAAACAAATTGTTACAAGCTATTTCATTTCTAAACCCTTAAAAACCAATGTAAAATTCCCGAAATACCTATGGATATTAATATTTCCGAAGAAAAAATATTTTTAAAAATTTTTAGAATATTATCTATTTCGCCAGAAAAAAGGTGTCAATAAAATCAAAACTGTGAAGAGTTCTAATCGACCAATAAGCATTAAAAAAGCAGACCACCATTTTCCTAAAGCTGGCAATTCGGCATAATTATTAACAGGTCCATAATTACCCAACGCAGGACCAACATTACCTAAACTTGAAGCAGACAAACCAATTGCCGACTCAAAATCTATTTGCAGCATCGAGAATACTAATGCTCCAACAATAAATGCCAACATATATAATATAAAAAACCCAAGAATATTAAACACGATATCTCCTGATACTGCTTTTTTATTATAACGAACAGGAAGAATAGCATTGGGATGTAATGCACGTTTAAACTCTAAAAAACTATTCTTTATCATAATCATATGCCTAACGACTTTTACACCACCAGACGTACTTCCTGCTGAACCTCCTAAAAACATCAATCCAAAAAAGAACACCACTAAAAACGGTGTCCATAATGTGTAATTAGCAGTAACAAACCCCGTTGTTGTAACAATGGCTATAACTTGAAATAAAGCATGTCTAAAAGACGCTTCAGCTTTTCCAAAAACCATAGGATGATCAATAGATGATATAGAAAAATCTGCTCTAAAGTAGATAATGACTGCTGCGATAATTGTAAAAAGCGCTATGAATTTAAAGTACAATTTAAACTCTTCATCAAAGATTGCCTTCTGCACTTTGCCTTTAAAAGCAAAGTAACTTAACACAAAGTTTGTTCCTGCTAAAAACATAAAAACAATGATAATATACTGTATCACAGGCTGTCCATTCCAGTAGGCCACACTTGCGTTTTTTGTTGAAAATCCACCTGTTGATAATGTACAGAGTGAATGGTTTATAGCATCAAAAAATGTCATTCCTGCAACTTGGAGTAAAATAGTTTCGGCAGCTGTATAGCCAAAATAAATAAGCCAAAGTCGTTTTGCTGTATCTGTAATTCTAGGATGTAATTTATCTGCGTTTGGACCTGGAGCTTCTGCTGCAAAGAGCTGCATACCTCCTATTCCTAATAATGGCAAAATGGCTATTGCCAGAACGATAATTCCCATTCCACCTATCCAATGCGTCATACTACGCCAAAATAAAACGCCTTTTGGGATAGATTCAATATCGTTTAAAATACTAGCTCCTGTTGTTGTATAACCAGACATGGTTTCAAAAAAGGCATTTGTAAAACCAGGTATCGATCCTGTTATTAAATAAGGAATTGTTCCTGTTAACGCCATAACAATCCAACCAAAAGCAACTACAATATAACCATCTCTTTTATTGAGTTCCTTTTTATGTTTTTTTGTAACTAACATTAAAATACCTCCCAAAAAAAGCACTAGAAGTCCTGACGATAGTAACTCTATAGTTACACCGTCTTTATAGATAAAACTTATGATTGTTGACAATAGCATGAAACCACCATTAAAAAGACACAATAAGCCAAAGAAATGAAAAATGATTTTGTAGTTAAGTTTCATAGGTTGAAATTAGAAAAAGAAACGTTCTACTTGAGTTATTGACCTTGGTAAACAGCAAACGACAACCTTATCACCCATTTGAATTTGAAAATCCCCTAACGGAATCAATCCAATATCATCTCTAATAACACCTCCGATAATAGCCGAACGCGGAAAATCTAAATCTTTAATTTTCTTTTGTGTGATTTTTGATTTTGAAGTCACTTCAAACTCTAGCAACTCAGCATTCATATTACTAAGTTTTGTCATTGCTAATACTTCTCCTCGTCTTATATATCTAAATATGTTATTTGCTGCAAGCAGTTTTTTATTGATTAATGTGTCAATACCTATGGATTGTGATAATTGATAATAATCCATATTCTCAACCAATGCAATCGTTTTTTTAACGCCTTTAGACTTTGCAACAAGACAAGACATGATATTCGTTTCAGAATTCCCTGTTACTGAGATAAAAGCATCCATATCAGAAATGTTTTCTTCATCTAGAAGCTCCACATTTCTACCGTCACCATTTATAACTAAAGCATTAGGCAAATCATCTGCACACTCAAAAGCAACTTCACTATCTTTTTCTATGAGCTTCACTCTAAATTGGCTTTCGCAAAGATCTTTAGCTGTTTTATATCCAATCTTACTTCCGCCTAAAATCATAATATTTTTAAGCTCAGTTTTCACTTTTCCTGAGAGTTGAAACAATTCTTCATCACCTCCTTTTGAAGTCATAAACACAGCTTTGTCTCCCTCTTTAAACTCTGTATCTCCCCTTGGAATGATTGTATATTGAGTGCCAAAACGTTGTATAGCAATAGGCACAAAGTGCAATTCTGGAAAAACCTCTGCTGCTTCTCTAACTGTTTTACCTACAAAACTTGCAGTTCTTGACAATCTCAAACTTAACATTGTTAATTTCCCCTCTTCAAACTCGTATGTATCGTTAAAACCATATTGATTGAGGAGCAATTCAATTTCTGAAGCTGCTAAATTTTCTGGCGAAATTAACTCGTCAATACCAAATTTAGCAAACCCTAAATCGTCCGCTTCATCTAAAAATTCTGAATTTGATATTCTAGCAATCGTTTGTTTAGACCCTAATTGCTTGGCAAGTACACAGGCTGTAATATTTGTTGTTTCCGAAGATGTTACAGCAATGAATAGTTCTGAAGTATTTATCCTTGCTTCTTTCAAAATAGAAATTGAAGTCACATCACCTTTAATCACTCTAATATCTAAGTGATCACTAGCATAAGCCAAACTATTTTTATCAGTATCAATTAACGTAATCTCTTGTGACTCGTATGATAATAGCTTTGCCAAATGAAACCCTACTTCTCCTGCACCTGCAATAATAATTTTCATAGAAATTTTTATTCAAAAAAACATACAAATATACTACATTATTATATCATTGATACTGTAGTAAATAAGAGCTTATATTATTTAATACTATTAGAATTAAGTATATTTGCAAAAAAAGAAATGTCCTCAAAAGTTACTCCATATAAGGATAGTGATTTGAATAAAAAGCAACAAGTCACTCAAATGTTTGATAATATCTCAAAAGAATACGATGGTTTAAATCGTGTTATTTCTTTTGGAATTGATATTAAATGGCGAAATAAAGTTGTTGATATTGTATCTAAAAACAATCCTGAACGTATTTTAGACATCGCTACAGGAACAGGCGACTTAGCTATTAGCCTAGCTAAAACTAATGCCAAAGAAATTATTGGATTAGACATTAGTGATGGGATGCTAGAAGTAGGCAGAAAAAAAATAATGAATAAAAATTTAGATAACCTCATCCATATGGTTGTTGGAGACTCTGAAGATTTACCATTTGAAGATAATAGCTTTGATGCTATTACTGTAGCTTTTGGTGTGAGAAATTTTGAAACGCTTGAAAAAGGACTAGCAGAAATTCTGAGAGTTTTAAAACCAAACGGAACATTTGTAATTCTTGAAACTTCTGTACCTACTAAAACCCCTTTTAAACAAGGCTACAAATTCTACACTAAATATGTAATGTCTACCATAGGAAAACTGTTTTCTAAAGACCAATCTGCTTACACTTATTTACAAGAATCTGCATCTGTTTTCCCTTATGGTGAGGTTTTAAACAATATTTTACGTAAAATTGGGTTTACTAACGTGCAAGACAAACCACAAACTTTAGGTGTCGCTACGATTTATACAGCCACTAAAGCTTAACGTGTTTTCAAGTCATTATCGTCAATTTTATGAAACGAACGCATGCGAAAAAACGTTTTCACTTATAAAAAAGGTTAACAGTGAATAGCATGTGACAGTTGAAAAAAATATAAATCAACACATGAAAAGAGTACTTATAATTTTAATTCTATTGTTTGTAACATTGAGCGCCTCTGCTCAATTATTTAGTAGAGAGAAAATAAAAAATATTGAGAATTTTGATAAGCAAAGAGTGTCTTGGGGATTTTACCTTGGGCTTAATAGTTATGATTATCAATTTACCTATGAACAAGATCAACCAGATATTTTAGTAGACAATAGCATGGGGTTTAGTGTAGGTTTAGTGTCTAACCTTAGACTTAATGACTATTTTGATTTACGCTTTGAACCCGGTTTATTTATTACAACTAGAAATTTGCAATATGATCCTGTTTATTTTGCTGGCTTAGAATCTACAAGTTCTGATTTAATGCGTGAGATAAAATCAACTTATGTTCATTTCCCATTACTATTAAAAGTATCTACCAAACGATTTAATAATATCAAACCTTTTATAATTGGTGGTTTTTCTACTGCTTTAAACCTCTCAAGTAATCAAGAAAACCCTGATGATAATGCAGCTGGACAGTTTAGAACCAAGAAAAGCGTCTTATTTTACGAGTTAGGTTTCGGTGTAGATCTCTATAATCAGTACTTCAAATTCACACCTTCAATTCGTGGCGTGTTTGCCCTTAATGATGAATTAATTAGAGATGAAGATCCAAACAGTCCATGGACAGGTAATGTTACTACAATGAAAACTCGTGGTGTGTTTTTAAATTTCACGTTTCAATAGAAAAAATATCAATCCAAATATTTTATCAATTAAAAAGGGTTACTATAAACTAGTTTCGTTTAAACTCACTAAGCACGATAGACGTTGCTGTTGCAACATTTAAACTCTCGGTAGCTTTCAGATTCCCAAACCTTGGTATACTTAGTCTTTTAGTCACTAGTTTTTCAATGTCTTCAGAAATTCCATTTGCTTCATTACCCATTACAATAATACCTTGACCTGGTAATACCTGAGAATATATATTCTCACCATCCATAAACGTCCCAAAGACTTCATGATTATAGTTTTTGATGTAGCTCTTTAAATCTGTATATAAAATATCAACTCGCGATAACGATCCCATAGTTGCTTGCACCACTTTAGAATTATAACAATCTACTGTTGCATTACTACAAACTATGGTTTTAACGCCAAACCAATCGCAAAGCCTAATTATAGTTCCTAAATTCCCTGGATCTCTTACATCATCAAGCCCTATAATTAACCCGTTGGGTTCAATCATTTTTTTCTTCGGAATAATAAAAACTGCAACTGCAGTATTTGGAGATTTTAAGCTACTAATTTTTTGAAGTTCTTTTTCAGAAATCAGTATTGTTTCTGCTTCAAAGATACCTTCCGTAGAAAACAATAGATACAGCTTAAAATTTGAGTTTAAAAATTCTCTAATACCTTTTATACCTTCCACCACGAATAATTGTTCTTGCTGTCTAAACTTTTTTTGGCTTAGGCTCGTAATTAATTTTATGTGACTCTTGGTTAACATTAAATGGTTTTTATTTTTGTGTTATTACAACGAAAATACAAAGTAATACTTTTTTGGTCTATTATTTGTTATGCTAAGACGATAAGAAGATAATAAAAAATGTAAATTTGAATAGATTTTAAATGCAAACATTCTCACTTTTGAAATATAACGTTTTAAGACTATTAATCTTTAGTTTGATATGTACGACATTCTCGTGCAATGTCATGAAGCGTGTAAAAAAAGACGAGCATTTATTGGTCAATAACACGATTTTAGTAAATGATAAGGCAACATCTACTGAGACTCTTGAGAACCTTCAGTATCAAAAACCCAACGGCACACTTTTAGGGATTCCACTGCGTATCTATATCTATAATTTAGCAAGACCAAATATAGATTCTATTTTAAAAGCTAAAGTCTTAGATAATCCTAGAAAAGTGGCTTGGAAGACAAAATTGCTTTCAGAAAAACAATTTTATAAAGAACTTCAATCTAGAAAGAACCTCAATAACTGGCTCAAAAAAACTGGAGAAGCTCCAACAACTTATAATGAGAAAAAAGCAGAAAAAACAGCATTAGCACTTAAAAAATACTATTTCAGTAAAGGATGGTTTGATGTAGAAACGTCTTTTGATACAAAAAAAGACAGCTCTCAAAAAGCAAGAGTTACCTATAATGTAAAAACAGGAGAACCTTACATCTTAGATTCGATAAGATCAAGTATTAAAACACCTGCAATAGATTCACTATATCGTTCCAAATTAAAAAAAGGGTCTTTGATTGTAAAAGGACAGCAGTATGATGAAGTAAATTATGCTAATGAACGTGATAGACTAACAACGCAACTTAGAAATTCTGGATTCTATTATTTTGGTCAAGACTATATCACTTTTGATATAGACACTGTTGAAACCAAGAAAAAAATCAATACCGATTTAATCATTGCTAACAGAGCAATTAGAAATGAAGATTCTGTAGCTAGAGTACCTTTTAAGGTCTACAAAATAAAGGATGTTAATATTTTTACAGATTATAAAAATGAATATCGAAATTCTACAATCACAGATTCTGTAACATTTAAAGACTTTAACTTATACAGTTACGACAAGTTAAAATACAGGCCTAAAGCTATTACAGATGCTATCTTTATAACAAAAGGAGATGTTTTTAAGGATCTAGATAGAACAAGAACTTATCGCTATTTAAGCGAATTACAAGCATTTAGATACCCACGAATTGATTATATCCCAAACGAACAAGACTCGACATTAATTGCTAATGTATATCTTATTCCGAAGAAAAAATTCGAGCTCACAACGAGTTTTGAAATTTCACAAAGTAACATTCAACAAGTTGGCTTTGCCTTTAATGCAGGCTTATTGATTAGAAACATTTTTAGAGGTGCAGAAACTTTAGAAATCTCAGGAATTGGAGCTATTGGAGCATCAGATGATGCCTCCAATACTAATGATCAATTCTTTGATATTAATGAAGTAGGTGGAAATATTCGATTGAGCATTCCTAGATTTTTTCTTCCATTTAAAACAGAAAAAATAATCCCTAAGTATATGTCTCCTAGCACTAGAATAAATTTAAGTGCAACAAGTCAGCGAAACATTGGATTAGACAAACAAGCTTTTACAGGTACTTTAAATTACAATTGGTATCCGTCAAAAAAAGTGACCAATAATTTTGATTTACTAAATCTACAGTATGTAAAAAATCTAAATATTGGTAATTATTTTGGTGTCTATCAAAACTCTTTTGAAAGCTTAAATACTATAGCGCAAAATATTGGCTTTATAGGTGTCGATGAAGAGTTAAGTGAAGATGGATCATTTGCACCTGCAGATCAATTTATCAACGATGTTGTTAACGGCAACACTTCTCTCACGGGAACAGACGATGATTTTATTACCGTTAACAATATCAAACAGCGTAAAGATCGTCTTACAGAAGACAACCTTATTTTCTCTTCCAGTTTTAATTATGTAAAAAACAGACGAGAAAACTTATTTGACAAAAACTTCTCTATCGTTAAATTACGATTAGAACTTGCAGGAAATCTACTTTCCAGCATATCAGGCGCTTTTAATCTCGACAGAAATCAAGACGGTAAATATGAAGTATTTGGTGTCCCATTTTCACAATTTGTAAAAGCAGAAATTGACTATGTCAAACATTGGGATTTAGGTCGAAAAAATGAACTTGCAATTCGCACTTATTTAGGGATTGCGATACCTTATGGAAATTCAGAAAATATTCCATTTGCTAAAAGTTTCTTTGCTGGTGGACCAAATGATATTAGAGCATGGAGTGCCTATAATTTAGGACCAGGAAGTTCATTATCAACTAATGAGTTTAATGAAGCTAATCTAAAAATCACTTTGAGCGCAGAGCAACGTTTTAATCTACTAGGACGCTTTAATGGTGCTGTATTTGTAGATGCTGGAAATATCTGGAATGTATTTGACAATGTCGAAGATGATGCTGCAACCTTTGATGACCTTGGCTCTTTAAAAGACATTGCTGTAGGTTCTGGTTTTGGTATTCGTTATGACTTTAGCTTCTTTGTATTAAGAGGTGATATAGGATTTAAAACCTATGATCCATCAAGAGCACTTGGTGATCGTTGGTTTAAAGATTATAATTTTGGTAATGCCGTTTATAATATTGGCGTTAACTACCCTTTTTAACACGACCCTTTTTTTCTTTTTTTTCTTCGGAAACGATAACGTTTGCGTAAATAGTCATACTACGAAACTCTTAAAAATCAATGAGATTATTCAAAAATTATGTACTTTTGAAACTTAATTTTCAACTAAAAAAATCATGGGTCACAACATAAAACCAGGAGTAGCTACAGGAAAAGAAGTTCAAGCTATTTTTAATCTAGCCAAAGAAAAAGGATTTGCTTTACCAGCAGTTAACGTTATTGGTTCTAATACCATTAATGGTGTTCTAGAAACTGCTAAAGCTTTAAATGCGCCAGTAATTATTCAATTCTCAAATGGTGGTGCAGTTTTTAATGCTGGAAAAAGTTTAAGCAACGACGATCAAAAAGCAGCAATCGCTGGTTCTATAGCAGGTGCAAAACACGTTCATTTAATGGCAGAAGCTTATGGTGTTCCTGTAATTCTACACACAGACCATTGTGCAAAGAAACTATTACCTTGGATTGATGGTTTATTAGATGCTAGTGAGCAACATTTCAAAGAGACTGGTAAGTCGCTTTATAGTTCTCACATGATAGATCTTTCAGAAGAACCATTAGAAGAAAATATTGCCATTTGCAAAACATACCTTGAACGTATGAGCAAAATGGGTATGACTTTAGAAATAGAATTAGGAATCACTGGTGGAGAAGAAGATGGTGTAGATAACAGTGATGTTGATGAATCTAAATTATACACGCAACCAGAAGAAGTAGCATATGCTTACGAAGAGTTAATTAAAGTTAGTGATCAATTTACTATTGCAGCAGCTTTTGGAAATGTTCATGGTGTTTACAAGCCAGGAAATGTAAAGTTGACTCCAAAAATATTAAAGAACTCTCAAGAGTTTTTATCTAAAAAACATAATTTACCACACAACCATATTGATTTTGTGTTCCATGGTGGATCAGGTTCTACAGAGGAAGAAATACAAGAAGCTATTGGTTACGGCGTCATTAAAATGAATATCGATACAGACATGCAATACGCATTTATGAGTGGTGTTCGTGATTATATGGGAGAAAAGACAGATTACCTAAAATCTCAAATTGGTTCTCCAGACGGTCCAGAATCTCCAAATAAGAAATATTACGATCCAAGAAAATGGTTAAGAGAAGGAGAAATCACATTTGTAGAACGACTTAAAAAAGCGTTTGAAGATCTTAACAACGTTAATACTTTATAATTTTTTTTAGGCGTTACCACATAATTAAACTTTTTGTGTTTAATTTTGCGGTAACGCATTTCGATTTAGAACACTTCTAATTTCGTATATTTAATATCGAAAATTAAAAATATGTCTTGGTTTAAAAGAAAAGAAAAAGGAATCACAACCTCTACCGAAGAGAAAAAAGACACACCTAAAGGGCTGTGGTATAAATCTCCAACAGGTAAAATAATAGATACAGAAGAGCTTGAAAAGAATTTCTACGTAAGTCCAGAAGATGGTTACCACGTAAGAATTGGAAGTAAAGAATATTTTGAAATTCTATTTGACGATAATACATTTAAAGAGTTAGATGCTGGTATAACATCTAAAGATCCTTTAAAATTTGAAGACACAAAAAAATATACAGATCGTTTAAAGGCAGCTCAAGATAAAACAAATCTTAAAGATGCTGTTCGTACTGCTGTAGGTAAATCTAAGGGTAATGATATAGTTATCGCCTGTATGGATTTTTCTTTTATTGGTGGCTCAATGGGAAGTGTTGTTGGTGAGAAAATTGCCAGAGCGGCTAAATACTCGCTAGACAATAAAATTCCTTTTATGATGATCTCCAAATCTGGAGGTGCTCGTATGATGGAAGCAGCATTATCGTTAATGCAATTAGCAAAAACATCAGTTAGGTTGGCACAACTTGCAGATGCTGGAATTCCTTATATTTCATTGGCTACAGATCCAACAACTGGTGGTACAACTGCATCATTTGCCATGTTAGGAGACATTAATATTAGTGAACCTAAAGCATTAATTGGTTTTGCTGGACCTAGAATTGTTAGAGACACAACAGGTAAAGAGCTACCAGAAGGGTTCCAAACGTCTGAGTTTTTATTAGAACATGGTTTCCTTGATTTCATTACACATCGTAAAAATTTAAAAAACAAAGTCAATTTATATATTGATTTGATTACAAATCAAGCTTTAAGAGCATAAAAAAAAAGGATAAGTCATATGGCTTATCCTTTTTTCATTTTCAGTAAAAATGTCTTAATTTAAGGTGACGGCTATCATCGTTCCGTTATTAAAAGTAAACGATGCTTGATTATCACAATCTCCACTACCATAATCAAATATTCCACCAAAATTTGTGCGTTGCACATCAACACTTCCACTAACAAAGTAATAGCAAATGACTTCACGACGTAATGGTGTTATCACTTCATAAGCATGTGTATTTCCATTAACAAATGTTGTGGACCAATCTCCCATAATTTCAAATACGTTATCATTAAAAACGCCGCTTCCAAATCCTTCTACCCATTCTCTAATCTTTAATCCTTCTCTACTCGCTTGTACGCCATTTGGCCAAATAACAGTTAAATCTAAGGTGTGCGTAAATTGCGGATTCCCATTGTCGTTTGAAAATTCTTTTAGTAATGTCTTACTTGCTATTATGTTTTTAGCATCTAAGAAAAAGTCAACCAAATCATAAGTAATCAAAACTTGTTGCGCTTCTAAATCCCTTGTATAAGAGAATACAATCTGACCTTTTAACAAGTGTCCATGTACCACACAACCTTCAGTACCAAAATCTACTGTAACTTCTCTAAAGCCTTGTTGAGCAACTACTGTAACTGTTACACAACCTGGTAATCCATTTCGTTGTTCTCCTTCTCCAATTCTACCAGACTCACTAAGCTCTTGACCTTCGTAAGCATCGATAATAATGTCATCTATGACACTTGATGCTTTATCAATTTCAGAAGAGAGTCTTACTTCTGAAATATCTTCATTTTGTTCTTCTTGCACAACAGAATCCTCGTTGCTACAACCTGTAAATGTCAAACCTAAAACCACAAAGGTTAACATCATTTTTTTCATTGTGTTCATAATTGCTTTTTTAATGTTAATATGATGTTAAGACCAGACAAAGTTGAAAACGTTTAATTTTTGATAAAAAAATCACAACTAGAAACCTCTAATACTTTGAAAATACTTTAAAAATACTTGTAAAACATTTGCAAATCACTATATTTGCCGCTTGAAAGAAAGGCTTTCAACGTACATAAAAATCATTTACAACAATATTAGCATGTATTTATCAAAGACAGAAAAAGAGAAACTTTTTAAAAAACACGGTAAAAACGCACAAGACACTGGTTCTGCAGAAGGACAGATTGCGATTTTCACACAGAGAATTGAGCACTTAACGGCTCATTTAAAAAACAATCGTAAAGATTATAACACAGAACGCTCATTAGTTATGTTAGTAGGTAAGAGAAGAAGCTTACTAGATTACTTAACTAAGAAAGATGTCTTAAGATATCGTGCAATTGTTAAAGAATTAGGATTAAGAAAATAATATCAAAAGAGGCTTCGTGCCTCTTTTTTTTATATAATTAACTCTCACGATAGAGTATAACAATCGTAAATAAGAAGCTGGATCCCGAAACAAGTTCGGGACTAAATAGTTTTTCATTGGTCACGACATTTTATGTCACACAACAACTACAACAACACAACGACCATTGTTTAATTAGAATTAAAAAATTTATGATTCCAAAAGTTTTTAGAGAGGTCATTGACCTAGGTGACGGTAGAGAAATTTCTATCGAAACTGGAAAATTAGCAAAACAAGCTCATGGTAGCGTTGTTGTGCAATCAGGAAAATGTATGTTATTATGTACAGTAGTTTCCAATTACGAACAAAAAGATCTTGGTTTTCTACCATTAACAGTAGATTACAGAGAAAAATTTGCTGCTGCAGGTCGTTATCCAGGTGGTTTCTTCAAAAGAGAAGCAAGACCAAGTGATGGTGAAGTATTGACTATGCGCTTAGTGGATCGTGTTTTACGTCCATTATTCCCAAAAGATTATACAGCAGAAACTCAAGTGATGATACAGTTAATGTCTCATGACGATGATGTTATGCCAGATGCTATGGCAGGATTAGCAGCTTCGGCAGCTATTCAATTATCAGATTTCCCTTTTGAATGTGCTATCTCTGAAGCTAGAGTTGGTCGTGTGAATGGTGAATTTGTAATCAATCCAACACGTGCTCAATTAGCAGAATCTGATTTAGATATGATGATTGGTGCTTCTGCCGATTCAGTAATGATGGTAGAAGGTGAAATGGATGAGATTTCTGAAGAAGAAATGGC
>CAJQOA010000126.1 GCA_905479815.1 uncultured Psychroserpens sp. | reverse complement strand
CCACTTAATTCTAGGAATATAAAAATCACTATACGCCTTATTAAGTTTTACTTCTTGCGCATTGTTTTTTGCTAAATCGTAGATATGCAATGATACATTAGAGTTAGTTTCACCTGCTTTTGGATATTTAAAAACTGTTTGTTTTTGATATAGTTGCTTACCATAAACATCCATTGAAAATTCAGGAACGTTGGTTTCGTCAAATCTTATAAATGCTATTTTATTCCCTGTAGTATTCCATTCAAAGGCTCTAACGAAACTAAACTCTTCTTCGTAAACCCAGTCTGTAATTCCATTAATAATCTTATTTTCCTCACCATCAAAAGTGATTTGCTCGGTTTTACCTGAGCTTAAATCCTTTACGTAGAGATTATTATTTAATCCGTAAGCAATTTTACTCCCATTTGGTGAAAATGTAGGTTCTTGTATTTTTTCTTCGGAAACTAATGATGTTGTTTTCGATTTCGTATCATAAACATAAAAATGACCTAATGTTGAACGTCTAAAAATGGACTCTACATTAGTAGCTAATAATACTTTAGTCTCATCATCACTGAAGGTATAGTTTGAAAACGAATCAATAGCACTAATATCACTTGAGCTAACAAGCGTGTTAACCTTACTTAATGTTTTATAATCGTAAATATCAATTTGAGAAGCTCTATTGACATAATTTAAAACCGAATATTGCTGTCCATTTTTCATGGAATGCAAGGCATCCATTCGTTCTGTTCTAAATGTTCCGTTCCATATCTCTTCAAGTGAAATATCTTTATTTTGTGCTGAAGATAAAGTGGTTACAAAAAAAACAAGAAGCGCAAGGGATTTCAATACATTCATAGAGGCGTTTTTTTGATAAAACTATGTCAAGTTTACTAAAAATAATGCAAAAACAGCAACTATTAGCTGTTAAATACGCAATAATATGACAAGGCATCAATAATAATACCAAGAATAGTATCTTTGTGTTTTGCATTTGATAGTAAATAATTGATATCGAATTATAAATTTTAACAGATGAATAAAACCATTACTGGCTTTTCCAAATTATCAAAATCAGAAAAAATTGATTGGCTTGTTGACACATATTTTAAAGATGCTGCATCTGCAAAATCACTTTTAAAACAGTACTGGAACGACGATAAAAAACTACAACAACTCCACGATGAGTTTATAGAAAACACAATCACTAACTACTATTTACCTTTAGGTGTTGCGCCCAATTTTTTAATTAATGACACCATCTATGCCATACCAATGGCTATAGAAGAAAGTTCTGTGGTTGCTGCTGCTAGTAAAGCTGCAAAATTTTGGTTTGATCGTGGTGGATTTAAAACAAACGTTATCTCTACCGAAAAAATTGGCCAAGTACATTTCATGTTTAATGGAGAACCTTCAAAACTTAAAGCCTTTTTTAAAGTTTTAAAACCAAAACTTATTGAAGACGCTAAACCACTTACCAAAAACATGGAAAAACGTGGTGGTGGTATTTTAGATATACAACTCAAAGATAAAACTGAAGATATAGACAATTATTACCAACTGCACGCCACATTTGAAACATTGGATGCTATGGGAGCAAATTTTATTAATTCTTGTTTAGAGCAATTTGCAAAAACACTTAAGGAAGACGTTCAAAATTTTGAGTTATTTTCTTCGAAAGAGAAGAACATCCAAGTTATTATGTCTATTCTTTCTAATTATGTACCAAATTGTTTAGTTAGAGCAGAAGTAAGTTGCAAGGTTGAAGAACTCACTGAAAACTCTAATATTTCGGCTCAAGAATTTGCTGAAAAATTTGTGCAAGCTGTCAATATTGCAGAAATTGAACCTTATCGTGCTGTAACTCACAACAAAGGCATCATGAATGGTGTTGATGCTGTGGTTTTAGCTACCGGAAATGATTTTAGAGCTGTAGAAGCAGGTGTTCATGCCTATGCATCTAGAAACGGACAATACTCGAGCCTAACTCATGCAAAAATAGAAGATGGTATTTTCACTTTTTGGATGGAAATTCCTTTAGCATTAGGCACTGTTGGTGGATTAACAAAATTGCATCCTTTAGTAAAATTAGCTTTAGAACTGCTTGGCGAGCCTTCTGCAAAAGAATTAATGCAAATTGTTGCTGTTGCTGGCTTAGCTCAAAATTTTGGGGCGCTTCGATCTTTAACCACTACAGGTATTCAAGAAGGTCATATGAAAATGCACTTAATGAATATCTTAAATCAGTTTGAAGCAACTTCAGAAGAGAAAACAAAGATTGTGACGCATTTTACAACGCATGCTGTGACGCATAGTGCTGTGGTGGAAGCTATAAATAACTTAAGGAAATAAATGAAAACCTTTTACAGTCACGGTAAACTATTATTAACTGGAGAATACGTTGTTCTTGATGGCGCTATTGCTTTGGCAGTTCCTTCTATTTATGGTCAATCTTTAGATATAGAAAAAGGTCAAGATGATGTTCTTAAATGGACAAGTATAGACGAAAATGGAGTCATTTGGTTTGAAGTAGAATTTACTCTAGTCAATCAAGAGATTACCTCACCGTTTAAACCATCCAATGAGATCTCTGATCGATTATTACAAATATTAAATGCCGCTAAACAACTCAATCCTGATTTTCTATCAGAATTTATGGGCTATCATATTACTACAACCTTAGGATTTCCAAAAAACTGGGGACTTGGCACATCATCTACATTAATTTCTAATGTTGCTAGTTGGGCAAACATCGATGCTTACGCTTTGTTAGAGCAAACTTTTGGTGGTAGTGGTTATGATATTGCTTGTGCTAAAGCAACAGGAAGTTTGACGTTTCAGTTATATAAGAATGAGGTTTTAAACTCTAATGAAAGTTATAGCAAACAATTAATTAACGCTGTTGATTTTAATCCGAGTTTTAAAAATCACATTTACTTTGTTCACCTTAATCAAAAACAGAACAGTCGAGAAGGAATTAAACAGTATAGAGAAAACACTTCGGACTTATCATCTTCAATTGCAAAGGTAAATACTATAACCCAAAATATGATTGCTTGCGAGTCACTTAGTGCCTTTCAAAAGTTGGTAGATGACCATGAACAGCTCATTTCAGAAATAATTAAAGAAACACCTATTAAAACGCGCCTTTTCAATGATTTCAAGGGAAGCATAAAGAGTCTTGGTGCTTGGGGAGGAGATTTTGTTATGGTTGCAGCAAACGATAATCCAACAGCATATTTCAAGTCTATGGGATACAACACAATCCTTTCTTATTCTGAAATGGTTTTAGCTTCAAACTAATACTATTCTTATTGTATTAAAATGCAAAAAGCTCCATAAAATTATGGAGCTTTTTGTATTTGTAATTAATTACTACTAGTAAAACGTAGCTCTATTATCTTCAATATCTGCTGTTTCTTTTAAAGCATTGTAAACTTTAGTTTGTGCAGTACTAACTCTAGATGTGCTCAAACGACTAGCCATAGATTGGTAGTTATCTAATTTTGTTGCTTCTTGGATGTTAGAAACTGTTACCATGTATACACCTCTTTCTCCATCAATTAAACCAGAAGTTTCACCATCTTTTAATCCAAATGCCGCACCTACAACTTTAGGCTCTAAACCTGCTCCAGTAAGTGTTGGATTTTTCATGTTCACAGCTGCTGCGTTTGTTGAAGGTCTACTTTGATTTTTAGATACTTCATCAACAGTGGTTCCTGTTACTTTAGCACGAATCATGTTCGCTTTCTTTTCTTTTTTAATATCACTCAATACAGATGCAGAAGCTGTTTCTGGGTCCATTAAACCTTTCTTACTTACTTTGGTTACTTGTGCTACAACATAACCACCTCCAGGAATTGTAAAACGCTTGAAGTTACCAACTTTAGTTCCATTTTCAAATGCCCAACGTACCATTGGTCTTTGACTTGCTAAACCAGGGATTTGTTCATCTAATATTTTAATACCATTAACTGGTTTCACAGTGAACTTACGATCTTCAGCCATTTTCTGGAAATCTGCGTCTTTAACAGCAAGCTCAAATTTTGAAGCCTCTGTAAATACGTTATCTATAGTTTCTGTAGACGGCTCAATTTTTCTTGCGATTGTAGCTACTTTGACAGCTTTAGAAGATCCTTTTTGATCTAATATTTCAATGATATGGAAACCGAATTGAGTTTGAACAACACCAATATCTCCAACATTGTTTTGAAATTCGTAGTCACTAAATGGCTTCACCATTTGTGTACTTGGGTGAAAATCATAAACTCCGCCTTTTTCAACGCTTCCTTTATCTGATGATAATGCAGTAACTAATTCAGGAAATTTAGAACGGTTACCTTTTACAATAGCTAATACACTATCTGCAGTTGCTTTTGCATCTTCTACTGTTTGTGTAACATCTGCCGCAGCACTTGATGCTCCAAGATGAGGAATCAATATGTGACGAACTTTAGCTGAATCTGGAACCTGTGTAACAGCTACCATTTTAGTTAACTTCATCATCCCACCATCTTTATAAGGACCAAAAACATCACCTACATTCAAATTATATAACGTATCTGCAACTGTTGCAGGTAATGCAGATTTTTTCACAAATGCATTATTATAACTTAGATCTGAAGACGCAGTATAATTGACATAACTTTCTATATCTGCTGCTTTAACATTGCTAAATGCTCTAATGGTATCATTCTTCCCGTTTTCAAAAACTGCTTTACCAGTAATATATTTGTTAAGATCTGCTTTAAGATTATTTTCATCATCTAAGCTAGGCGCTTCTTTGAATTCTACGTAAACAATATCTCTAGACGCTTCTACTTCGAATTTCTCTTTATTATTGTTTATGTATGCTGAGATATCACTTTTAGTTACGGTAATTAAACTATCATTAATTGTAGAGTAAGGTATTTGAACATATCTCAAATCTCTAGTAGAGTTCTCTAATAAGTAATCAACTTCAGCTTCATTTAATGTACTATTAACTCCTGCCTTTACCATATTATAATATGCTCTTTCTTGAGCACCAACAGCAATTGACTTTTCATTATTAACCCAGTCATCATAATTTAACTGAAAATTTCCAAGAACAGAACGCTCAGGATAAATTGCTTTAAGGTTTGCTACAAACTCTGTTAATTTGTTATCATCAAAAAGTCCAGCTTCATTTTGAAACTCAGGATATGCTGAAAAATTTTGCTTTAACAAATCTTTCATTTGATCTTGCTCTACTGAAAGACCAAGCTCTTCAAATTGCGTATTCATTACTGCACGACGAACTTCTTGATCGTAAACTCTATTCATTGCTTGAGTCGATGTAGCATTAGGACCTAACTGTCTTTGCATGTTCTCAACCTTAGACATAAAGTCTGCTCTATTAATGTTTTTCCCATTAACAGTAGCTACAACATCTTGAGCTGTACCCAATAATGCATCACTATTTTTAAATAGATCAGCAAGTACGAATGAAAATAACGCTAGTGCTATGATTAATATCAAAAACAGTGAACGTTGTCTAATTTTATTTAAAACTGCCATTTTATTGTAGAATTTATCAAATTATAAGTGGGCGAAAATACCATTTTCTATCAAATAATAAAAGTAGATGTATGTTTTTATTATCGAATTTTAATGGGTTTCATCAATTGTGGGTCAAAGAATTGAATTTATGGGATAAATGGTAGGTTATTGAGCTTGTAACGTCATTTGTTTTAAGTAGGAACGTGATTTTATAATATTGTCACATTTCCGAAGAGAACATCAAAAATAAGGACTTAATCTTCATCAATAATTTGGAGCGTGATCATATCAATCTTATTTGAAGATACTTCTAAAATTGTAAATTTAAATTTATCAATAATAATTTGTGCATTTACTTGCGGTATCTCTTCAGTCTCATCTACTATAAGTCCGCCAAGAGTTTCATAATTCTCACCATCTGGAAGATGAAGTTTATAAGTTTCATTAATGTAATCAACTTCTAAACGTGCAGAAAACTTATAATTATTATCATCTATTTTCTCTTCAATCAAAGCTACGCTATCGTGTTCGTCTTCAATTTCCCCTACAAGTTCTTCTACAATATCCTCTATAGTCATTATTCCAGCTGTACCTCCATATTCGTCAATAACTACTGCCATACTTTTTCTTTTCTTAGTCAAGATATTAAGTACATCTTTAACCAACATTGTTGCTGGCACATAAACTACTGGCTTAACGATAGACTTTATAGACTTAGGCTTTTTAAATAGCTCAAATGAATGAACGTAACCTAAAATATCATCTATACTATCTTTATAAACCAAGATTTTAGATAATCCAGATTCAATAAATAACGAACTTATGTCTGGAATCGTTTTATTAACCTCAACTCCAATAATCTCTGTACGAGGTACCATGACTTCACGAGCTTTTACTTCGGAAAACTCCAATGCATTCTGAAAAATCTGAATTTCACTATCGACTTCGTCATGTTCTTCTACAGACTCCATTTGTTCACTTATGTAATTTCCTAGCTCAACTTTGGTCATGGCTAATTGAACATCATCTCCTTCGGTTTTAAAGAAACGTTTAAGTATAATATCTGATATCGAAATAATAAAAGAGGATAGAAACCAAAACAGCACATAAAAAATATAAGCTGGGAAAGCGAAAATTTTTAAGAACGAATTTGCATAGATTTGAAAGAATACTTTTGGAAGAAACTCTGCAGTAAATAAAATAATAATAGTTGAAATCACTGTTTGTGACAGCAAACTCAAGTCCGTCAATAAATAATTTACTATTTGGTATTGTGATGATATTGATTGAAACCAATCCATCAAAACATCTCCCATTTTAAATCCATAGATAACTAACGCTATATTGTTACCAATGAGCATAGTTGCAATAAACTTAGAAGGTTTAGCTGTAAGTCGTGTTAGAATATTGGCTAAAAAATCACCTTGCTTTTTTTCAATTTCAATGTGAATTTTATTGGAAGAGACATAAGCTATTTCCATTCCGGAAAAAAAAGCCGAAAGCAATAACATTACAATGATGATCACAATGCTAAAATCCATATCTATGAATCGTTGCGATTACCGAATTTTTTTCTGAATTTTTTTCTGAAGAAAAACATAAATATCGCTAGTGCAGCAAAAACAAATGATATGATTGACCTATTGCCTTCTTGGCCTATACTTGCAAAGCCATCATAGATAAATAATACTGCAAAAAACAGGTATATGTATTGAAAAAACTGAAGGATTTTCATGAGTTAATTTTATTATTTCTCAAAGGTCTCATGTTGTTTGCAATTAAACATTGTCTTGAATGATACAATATTTAATATACTCGTTTCATAAGATTATTTGACTATTATAGCACAAAGATAAAGATGTTTTGCGAACATCCGTATGAGTTATTAATCTTTTAGGATCATATCTCCTCTACCTTCTAGTATTGTGTAGTTTTTAAATTTGGTGTCTGAATCAAAAATATCACCATGACCATTATTTGCAGTTGCCGATTTTAAACGCACAGGCAGATTTGAAAACAACCATTCGTTCTTTTGATCATAATACAATTGATCTGCAAACAAACTATCCCTTTGAGGTGTAATTAAAACAACATTACCTTGAAGATCGATTAAGTCTGTTTCATTATAAACAATTCCATAATCTGCTATGACTACATTTTTTTGATTATTCTCATCATACAATGATAATCTCACTCCATCTGGAAACTCAGAAAACGAAAAATCGCGATTAGAATAATCAAGCATTTTAGGGCTTTCTAAATTTGCAATAACTCGTCCTATAGAATCTTCTGCTTCTGTATATTTAAGATTAATATCTTTAGCTTCACCAATAGGTTCATTTTGAAGTATCCCTATTTGTTGCACTTCTTTAAAATTGCTTTCACATGAAAAAAGCATAGTCACAACAATTGTTGTGACTATGCTTAATTTTATATGTAAAAACTGTGTTTTCATTTATAGGCTAGGTACTTTTACGCTACCACCAATCCAACATCCAATGGTAATTGTTTTACCAGCCATGTTTTGAGAAAATATATCAGATTTACTAGGTGCATTTGCTTGATAAGATGCTGCTGTCTTTGCTGCATTACTTTTCAACCTTGGATCTACTTGACCTGCTTTTCTAGCTTCTTGAGCTGCATACCAGAACACTGCTCTTTTATTAAAACTATCGCTACCACAACTGTTTGCACTTTTTGCATACATTGCTGCAATATATAAATGTGGAGTACCATCTGATGGGTTTAACTTCAACGCTTCTCTGTAATACGTTCTTGCAGCACCATAGCTTCCTCGCTTTTTAAGATCATTTGCAGTTTTCTTTGCCATTCTCGCTTTCTTGATAGGATCAGTTTGCATATCATACGATTCTTTCAAGTATCTATCAGCCTCTGCCGTTTTACCTTCTTTTCTCAATACGGTTGACACAAAGTACTTCGTGTCTGCAGATGGATCTGCTTGATCATAAGCTTTTACTAATTCAATATATAAAGGGTCATCTGTACACTCTTTATTATACATTTTACTAACAGCTCTCTTTAACCAAACTCCATTAGTTCTATTTAGCTCAAAATCCTTTTTGTATAATGGGATTAAGTTCTCACAGTTTGCTAACTCTCCAATGTAAGCATCTAAACTACCAGAAATTTTATCGTTAGCGGCAAGCGATTGTTGATAAAACTTTTTGTACTTACCATCTTTTTTAGTCAAAGTAGTACCTGCTGTTTCTTTTTCAATTAATTTATTTAATGATTTAGAATATTGGTCATTCAAACCTTCTAATTGATCGTTTACATCATCATATTTATCAAATACTTTTTGAAGTTCGAATTTTCCTGACTTAAATAAATCTACTGTTTTAGTAAAGTAAACGTATAATCCTTTAGTGCTTTTAAAATCGGCTTTATGATTTTCATAAACATTATCAAACGCCTCATATATTTGCATATCTGTAAGGCCTAAGTCTTTTTTATTCTCATATTTCAAGAGTGCTTTTTCCTCAGCAATTTCACCTTTAGAATATTTGCTAGCAAAGTTTTCTCCACCTTGATCTAAAAGCAACATATAATCGTTTATGAAAGCAACTTTTTCTGTTCCAGTAGCATTTTTGATTTTATGGTTTAAAATCTTCTCTCCATATTTATAGATAGAAATATTAAACTTTGGACACTTATTTCTAACTTTCATCCAAGGCTCATAAGCTTCGTCATACTTTTTGCTCTTCACGTTGTCATTAAACATCGTTAGGTTTAACATACACTCTTCATCTTGCTGAGCAAAACTAAAGTTAGTCACCATTAAAAGGGCAGCTATTATTAATGTAATTTTCGTTTTCATCTTCTTGTAATTTTCGTTAGTTATATTTTCTTTTTTCAAACCATCTATCATTTAGCGATAAGCTAATTTGTAGTCTAAAAAAGTTTTCTTGAATGAGATTTTGGTTTGTTGTTCCTCTTCTTCCGAACTCAACACCAAGGTTTGCATTTGAAAACACGTTCCCGACTGGTAACCCTACTCCAAAAGACATGCCAAACTCATTTATAGTTTCATCATTAATTTCTAAACCCGTGTTCTCAAAGCGAAATCCAGCTCTATAGGTAACTCGTTTCCAGTAGCTTCCAAAAGAATTATAATCTGGAATATAAAAGCCACCAAATGACACATTTGAAGCGTTTACAAAATTAGCATTTTCTATTGAAACTATTGGGTTAGAAAATTCACTTGTATTTTGGCGTGTATATTCTCCACCTAGAAACCATGCTCTTGGTTTACCTATACCTGCACCAAATGAAAATCTAGATGGTAAGGTTAGGTCTGTTTTTGCTAAACCTTCAGATTCTAAATCTCCATCAACTTGATTTACGACAAACTCTTGACCTGTTGTGGCATTTATTACTATCGTAGAAAAAGATCTTTCATTTATAGAAGACAAATCACTCTTTGGAGAATATGTTACTCCTGCTTGAAGCTCTAACTTTTCATTTATCATGGTTTTATATGTCAAACCAATATTGAAGTTAAGACCACTTAAATCTGAACGATTACTCTCTCTTGATTGGTATTGCACCAAATTCCCTTCATCATCATACACAAACTCAATTGCGCTGTTTTGGATGTTTCCGAAGTTATAATTCATATCAATACCAGCACTTAGTTTATCAGTTATCCTATAACCTAAACCTAAAAACGCTCTATTGACACCTCCTTCACCACTGTATCTATTAGTGATAACCTCCTCATTTGTATCTTCAAGTTTATAACCTACTGAAGAATAAGGCACTAATCCAAATCCAAATCCAAATTTACCTAAAGGCATTGATAAAGCTAAATAATCAAATGTTGTAGAACTCACCTCTGCTTCACCAGAATTAGCTTTCAAAGTCGTACTGTTATTACTAGCTCCAACAGAAAATTTTATTGGTCGGTTTTCACTATTCCAAATAGAAAGATTTGGACCAGCGTATGCTGCAGGATTTCTTAAGTTGACATGAATACTATCTGTATAGATACTCAGTCCTCCCATACTTCTATTTTCAACTGTTCCTTTAAATTTCAAGCTTCCTATTCCATAGAAAGAATATGGAGATGCTGTACCTTCTTGACCATACGATTGTATTGCAAAAAAAGCGACTAAAACTATTACAAGTTTTTTTATCATTATTGTGAGTTATATTCTAAAATAAAATTCAAACCTTCTAAAAGAAAATTTGAATTGGCAAATATGCTATTTTTTAATTGGTTTGACAAGAATTTGGTATCTCCTCCTGTTAAAATAACTGTTAAATCTGAATATTTTTTAACATATTCATCAATCACACCGTCAATTTCTTTTAAAACGCCAAACACAACACCAGAGTGTATTGAGTTTTGAGTAGAGTTTCCTATAATATCTTGAGGCAATTGTGTATCCAATAACGGTAAATTAGCAGTTAAATTATTAAGTGTTCTATAGCGTAATCTAATGCCTGGAGAAATTGCACCTCCTAGATATTCATTATTGGTATTAATAAAGTCATAAGTAATACATGTACCAGCATCAATAATAAGCACATTATTATCTGGAAATTGCTCTACAGAAGCACTTACTAAAGCTATACGATCTACTCCTAATGTTTTTGGAGTTGCATAAAGATTTTCAAAAGGCAATTTGAGCTCGTGAGATAATTCTAACACATTAGTCTTTTGTCGCAGAGAATCAATGTGTGCCTTTTTTAATTTTCCTACAGAAGACACTATTGCTTGTTTAATCTTAGGGTATGTTTTTAATACATCCAATGCCATTTCATTAAAGTCATTGACTTCACCAACAACTTTCTCTTTAAGTTTACCGTGATTAAAAACAGCAAACTTGACAAATGTATTTCCTACATCGATAATTAAATTCATAAATAGCTCTAAAAGTGATAAATCTACGAAATCAAGCTTCAAGTTGGAATAGTAATTAACCAAATTATAACATTATTTAGGTTCAAATCAGTGTTTTAAACCAGATATAAAAAAATTAATTAATTATTTGAATTTTATTTTTGTGAATAATAAAAATGAGCCTATATTTGCACTCGCATTTTTATGCTATTGGTGCCTTAGCTCAGTTGGTAGAGCAATGGACTGAAAATCCATGTGTCCCTGGTTCGATTCCTGGAGGCACCACCACTAAAAAGTCTTAAACATTTAGAAATAAATGATTT
>CAJQOA010000125.1 GCA_905479815.1 uncultured Psychroserpens sp. | reverse complement strand
TTGTGCTTTATTTGTGTTTAGAAATTCTTTTGCGCCTTTGTCACCTTTTAACTGTTGAAGTTGTTTGAAATAAGTCTTTGGAAAAATAGCTGGTACACCAACATTTTTATAATATTCTGAAGCTGTAATTTTTGTTGGGTTCTTTTTATAAGAACGCATTAATGTATTGAGATAGTTTGAATCTACTTTTGGTTGGTCAGAGAGCATTATTAAAACAGCATCAAAGTATTTGTTCTCTAGGTGATTTATGCCTTTGACAATGCTTGAGCTTAATCCTTCTTTGTAATTATCGTTTGTTATCACATCAATATTATAACTTGATATGGAGTCTTGTATGATTTTTGCCTTAGCGCCTATAACACAAATTATTTTATTTGCATTTGATTTTTGAGCATGTTCTATGCTTAAGCCAAGTAATGTTGTGTTGCCAACTGGTAGTAGTTGTTTTGTTGTTCCCATTCGGGTTGAGCTTCCTGCGCTCAGAACTACGATGGCTACATTCATTTATTTATGAGTTGTAGTTTCTAAATACTTAGTTCTAATGATCTCTCCAACAGGTTTGTTTTCTACCTTGCTTTCAAGCCAAGATATAATATCTAGATAAAGGAACGCACGTCTTTCAAAAGGATGATCTTCAAATTGCTTGAGTGTTGCATGTAATTTTTTGAATGCTTTTTTAAGTTCATGAGGGTAAATGTCCTGTAGGCCTTTAATGAATTTTATCATTTCTTTTTGAACTTCATGAAGATCGTTCATTTTAATCAAAAACTTATAGGTACTTCTAAGAAGTGTGTCCAAATGATAATCTAAGCCTGCTTCATAATGTGCAACAAGATTTAAAACCCTTGAAAAACAGAGTAAATCTTCTCGCATAGACAAGGATTTATTAGAGATGATTTTGTCCAGGTACTTTATACATTCTTTGTTGTTTCCAGCGCCAAAATGTAGACTGGCAAACTTGTAGTAAAATACCATTTTATGATGGTCGTCAATTTTGTTTTCAAAATATTTTAAGCTTTTTTCTATATTCGGAATTAACTCCAGACCTTCATTAAAACTCCCGTCAATAAAATGCTTATTAATATCATGAAAGTTGAAATACAAAAAAGTTAATGTTTGTACATTTTCATCCTTCGGGAAAGATTTGTCTTCAACTTTTAATTTTAGATTTGAAAGAATATTTACAAATTTAGGTTTGTTTCTTATGAAAAAAACAGACTCTAATAAATAATTATTCCCTTTCAAGAAAAAGACAGGATTTAGCTGAATCATATTAGGGTATTCTTGAAACAAATCAACCCATTTTGAAGCATATTTATAACAATTTTTAAAATCCTGAAGTAGAAAGCTATACCATAAATAAGCATTGTATAACCATAGTTTTTCTCTAAAACCTAAGCTCTTGATCTTGTATTTTGGAAGCCTTGCTTTAAAATAAGTAGTAACCTCTTTACTTTCTTCTTCACTTTTTACATAACCAGTTTTTAAAATGATACTATATAATTGAAGTGAAAGATTAGATAATTTACTAGCTATAACATTTAGTGCACTTAGTTCTTTTGCTTGAATTGTTAATTCATCAGCTCGTGTATTAATACTTCTGGTGATATATTGAGCTTCAATTATTTTTTCTAGTTCTACGATTTCAAAACCTAGGTTTTTTTCTTCATTTAGAATGGCAACATCTTTAGCTTTGTCTAAGATTTTTAAACTTTGTTTGTATAAGCCTTTGTGATATAAGATAGATGCAAAGTCGAGTTGCTCTCTTATTTGAGAACGTATATTTTGATGAGAAGGATTTAGTTTTAAGCTAATTAAAATCTGTTTGTATAAGTGTGCTTTTACATTAGCTAACTGTTGTTTTTTAACAATATCACTTTTTAAAATTACAGTTTCATTATACACTTGAGCTTTGTCTAGTAAATTGAAAAGATTTAAAAATTTTGAATTTGAATTTACATCAAGACGTCCAACGTACAACTTAAATTGTCGCTTTTCAGATTTAGTTAATGATTTAACTAATAGAAATAAATTATCTTTTTGACTCTTCGTCATCAATAGGTTTTTGTTTTAACTATTTGATTTTCAGCACTTAAATAAGTCTTTTGTGTTTTGAACATCGTAAAACCCACTTATTAGGCATGTATATTTATAAGTTGAAAATATACATTCGTTAGACAATACGAAAATATATTTTGATAAATGTCAGATAATAATATACAAATCTTCGATACTACATTACGTGATGGTGAACAAGTCCCAGGATGTAAATTGAATACAGAACAAAAAGTTGTCATTGCAGAACAGCTTGATATTCTTGGAGTAGATGTCATAGAAGCTGGTTTTCCGGTGTCTAGTCCAGGCGATTTTAAATCGGTTCAAGCCATTTCAAAAATTGTGCAGCATGCAACAGTTTGTGGATTGACAAGAGCTGTGAAAAATGATATAAATGTAGCCGCAGAAGCTTTGCAATATGCAGTTAAGCCAAGAATTCATACAGGAATTGGGACGTCTGACTCTCACATTATCCATAAATTTAAGTCTAATAGAAATGATATCATCCAGCGTGCCTATGATGCCGTAAAATATGCTAAGTCTTTTGTTGAAGATGTAGAGTTTTATGCTGAAGATGCTGGAAGAACTGAAAACGAATATCTAGCAAGAGTTTGTGAAGCTGCAATCAAAGCAGGTGCAACAGTGCTAAATATTCCTGATACAACTGGTTACTGTTTACCTAGTGAGTATGGAGCAAAAATAAAGTACTTAAAAGAAAATGTAAAAGGTATAGAGGACGCTATTTTATCATGTCATTGTCATAATGATTTAGGATTGGCAACAGCAAATTCTATTGAAGGCGTTATAAATGGAGCTAGACAAATTGAGTGTACTATCAACGGCATAGGAGAGCGTGCAGGAAATACCGCTTTAGAAGAAGTGGTTATGGTTTTAAAACAACATCCATATCTTAATTTGGACACTAATATCAAAACTGAAATGCTCTATGGAATGAGTCAATTAGTAAGTGACAGTATGGGGATTTACACACAGCCAAATAAAGCTATAGTAGGAGCAAATGCCTTTGCTCATAGCTCTGGAATACATCAAGATGGTATGATTAAAAATCGAGGAACGTATGAAATTATAAACCCTAAAGATGTAGGTGTGACTGAGTCTGCAATTGTGTTAACAGCAAGAAGTGGTAGAGCTGCATTGGCCTACAGAGCAAAAAATGTGGGTTATGAGTTAACAAAGCTTCAGTTGGATGATGTGTATGCTAACTTTTTAAGTTTTGCAGATAGAAAGAAAGAAATCAATGATGGTGATATTCATCAAATCATAGAAACTAGTAAGGTTTACAGACAAATAATTTCAGCATAAATATGGGAAAAACATTATTTGATAAAGTCTGGGATTCACATGTGGTCAATACAATTGAAAATGGCCCACAAATATTATATGTAGATAAACATTTGATTCATGAGGTGACAAGTCCTCAGGCTTTTAATGAATTAGAAGATCGCGGAATTTCGGTTTTAAGACCAGATCAAATTGTAGCGACTGCAGATCACAATACGCCAACGCAAAATCAAGATCAACCTATTACGGATGAATTGTCAAGAAAACAGTTGGAACAACTTTCTAAAAATTGTAAAAAGAACAATATTGCATTATATGAGTTAGGTCATAAGTATAATGGAATAGTCCATGTAATGGCTCCAGAGTTAGGTGTTACACAACCAGGTATTACTATGGTTTGTGGAGATAGTCACACTTCAACACATGGTGCATTCGGAGCCATTGCATTTGGAATAGGAACAAGTCAAGTAGCACAAGTTTTTGCTAGTCAATGTTTGTTACTTACCAAACCAAAGAGTTTAAGAGTTACGGTTAATGGCAAATTGAAGAATGGCGTCTTACCAAAAGATGTCATTCTTTATATTATTGCAAAACTCGGTACGAACTCTGGAACAGGTTATTTCTGTGAATATGCAGGTAATGTGTTTGAAGAGATGAGTATGGAAGGTCGCATGACCGTTTGTAATATGAGTATCGAAATGGGAGCAAGAGGAGGTATGATAGCGCCAGATCAAGCTACTTTTGATTATGTAGAGGGACGAGAGTTTGCTCCAAAAGGAGAGGAATTTGAGAATAAAGTAGCGTATTGGAAAACCTTACCAACAGATAAAGATGCTCAATTTGATAAAGAATATCATTTTGATGCAGAAGATATTGAGCCTATGGTTACCTACGGAACAAATCCAGGAATGGGAATTAAGATTTCAGAACGTATTCCAGAAGTTAGTGATGCTTCTTTTGAAAAGTCACTGAAGTATATGAACTTCAAAAAAGGAGAATCTCTTATAAATAAACCTATCAATTTTGTGTTTATTGGGAGTTGTACAAATTCTAGAATTGAAGATTTTAGGGTGGCTGCAAATTATATAAAAGGAAAACAGAAAGCGAATAATGTTACAGCTTGGTTGGTCCCAGGAAGTAAGCAAGTAGAAGCGCAAATTATAAAAGAAGGCTTGAAAACTGTGTTTGAAGATGCTGGTTTTGAGTTGCGTCAACCAGGTTGTAGTGCATGTTTGGCTATGAACGATGATAAAATCCCACAAGACGAATATTGTGTTTCAACGTCTAATAGGAATTTTGAAGGACGACAAGGTCAAGGTTCAAGAACTATTTTAGCGAGTCCTTTAGTAGCAGCAGCAACAGCAGTTGAGGGTAAAATAATTGACATCACAAAACAATTAAACTAATGGAGAAGTTCACAACATTACAATCTAGAGCCATTCCACTACAAATTGAGAATGTAGATACAGATCAAATTATACCAGCACGATTTTTAAAAGCTACAGATCGTAAAGGTTTTGGAGATAATGTGTTTAGAGACTGGAGGTATCATAAAGATGGATCAACTAACTCAGATTTTGTGCTTAACAATTCAAAATATGAAGGAAGCATATTAGTTGCTGGAGATAATTTTGGATGCGGATCGAGCAGAGAACATGCAGCTTGGGCTATCACCGATTTTGGTTTCAAAGTCGTTGTGTCTAGTTTTTTTGCAGATATTTTTAAAGGTAATGCTCTTAATAATGGTTTGTTGCCTGTTCAAGTGTCAGAAGATTTTTTAAAAAAACTGTTAAATCAAATTGAGAATGACCCAGAAACGATGATTGAGGTTAATCTTGAAGATCAAACCATATCAGTTAAAGGTTTAGATGTATCTGCACATTTCGATATTGATTCATATAAGAAAACATGTATGATCAATGGCTATGATGATATTGATTACCTCGTTAATAATATAAAATTAATTGAGACTTTCGAAGCTCAAAAAATATACTAATAATATAAAATGAAATTACAAATTGCAGTATTGCCAGGTGATGGCATTGGACCAGAAGTTACAGATCAGGCTGTAAAGGTGTTAAAAGCTATTGCTTCAGAATTTGACCATACCTTTAAATTTAAAACGGCAGATGTTGGTGCAGTTGCTATCGATAATCATAATGATCCGTTGCCAGATGCTACATTAAAGTTATGTAAATCTAGTGATGCTATTTTATTTGGTGCCATTGGTCATCCAAAATATGATAATGATCCATCTGCAAAAGTACGTCCAGAGCAAGGATTGCTTAAGTTGCGAAAAGAATTGGGTTTGTTCGCAAATATTAGACCTGTAAAAGCATATGATACACTTTTAGACAAGTCACCTTTAAAAAGACATATCATCAAAGGTGTAGATATTAGTATCTATCGAGAATTAACAGGTGGTATTTACTTCGGAAAAAAGGAAACTAGCGAAGATGGTAATGTTGCATCAGATTTATGCGAATATTCACGAGAAGAAATAGAACGCATTACGCATTTAGCATTTGAAGCAGCTCAAAACAGAAGAGGGAAAGTGACGCTAGTAGATAAAGCCAATGTTTTGGAAAGTTCAAGGTTATGGCGAAAAGTAGTGACAGAGATTGCTAAGCAATATAAAGATGTAGAGTTAGATTTCTTATTTGTTGATAACGCTGCAATGCAAATGATTTTGAACCCAAAACAGTTTGATGTTATTTTAACCGAAAACATGTTTGGAGATATCATTAGTGATGAAGCTAGTGTTATTGGAGGCTCTATAGGTTTGTTGGCTTCAGCTTCCGTAGGAAAAAAACATGCTATGTTTGAACCTATTCATGGTTCGTTTCCGCAAGCAACTAATAAAGGGGTTGCAAATCCTGTTGCGTCTATTTTATCTGCCGCTATGTTATTGGAGCATTTTGAATTGTTTAATGAAGCAGAAATGATAAGAATTGCTGTAGATAAATCTTTAAAACTACAAGTTTCTACACCAGATATTAACACAAAATATGATAACATATCCACTAGTAAAGTGGGTGATTTTATTGAAGATTTTATTAATAATCCTGGTGATACTAACATGAATTTTACTAATATTCATTTGGGTCAATCAACAATAATATAATACATGCCTACACAACCTAAGCTTACCAGGTTTAATCAAAATGTGCTGTCTAAATTTCAAATTTATAACAGTATTTTTATGACATTGCCTTTTGATACCATCACAAAAACAGGAGCGCTTTTGCCATTATTTCACGAAACCTGTAGTAAAGGTTTTGCAGATGGAGATAATCCTACAACTATAGTTGATACTTTTTTTAAAAAATATCAAGCGAGACGATCAGATAAAAGTCAGATTAATCTATTATTTCGTTTTATACAATATATAGAACGTCAAGTTGTATTGTTTGATGCTATTGAAGATGCCGCTTTTCCAGTCGTTAATAATATGGATGGGATTGGAACATTACGTAGTTTAAAAGAA
>CAJQOA010000124.1 GCA_905479815.1 uncultured Psychroserpens sp. | reverse complement strand
ACAAAATAGAATGTTGTTTTACTCATTGGTACGATCTCATTTCCGAAGATTTTAAGATGCGCCAAGTGACCGCCTTCTGTTACTAACATAATCCCTACAATAAATAAAATAAAGAGACCTAATACTTCATACATTCTATTTTTTGCCAAGAATACCGAAATTTTATCAGCTAACAATAACATCAATAATCCGCTTAATACAATGGCAATGGCCATAACAATAAAAGCTGTTGTAGTATTCTCGATTTCGCTAGTTAAACCTATTGCTGCAAGAATTGAATCAAACGAAAACACAAGATTCATAATAACAATACTAGTTATAACCGCATTAGCTGTTTTTCTACTTTTACCATCTCCATCAACCTCTTCGTTTAAATCAACTTTACCAATCATATGCCAAATTTCTTTAATGGCTGTATAGATGATAAACCCTCCACCTGCTAACACAATTAAACTATGACCATTAAATGCAAACTCCAAAACATCTTCAATCTTACCAGTTAGCCATGAGAATGGTTCTTGGAAATACCCAATTACCCTCACCAAAATAAATAGTAAAACAATTCGAAGTGCAATAGCAATTAAAATACCAACTTTTCTAACGCGTTTTTGATCGTCTATAGGTGCTTTTTTAGATTCTAAAGAAATATAAAGGAGATTATCAAATCCTAGAACAGCTTGTAAAAGCACAAGCATTAATAGTGTGAAAATAACTTCTAACATAATTGGTTTTATTTTTTAATTAAGGATAGTATAATGTAAAGTAAAATGATTAGTGGTATTGCTGTAAAATGAAACACTGCCAATAAAACGGCTGTAGATAATATTAGCAAATACCTAAACTTATTATTTGCAAGACTATAATCTTTAAATTTTAAAGCAAATAGTTTGATTTTTGAGTTTAATAAAAAACAACTCACCAAAGTAAACGCAATTAAGAACCATTGGTTTAGTATTAAATTGGTTGCAAAGCTGCTATTTTGAAATTCTATAATTAGAGGTAATGATATTACTAATAAAGTGTTTGCAGGTGTTGGCAAACCTTTAAAATAGGTTTGTTGATCTTCATCTATATTAAATTTTGCCAAACGGTAAGCAGAAGCTAATGTGACAAATAAACCAATTAATGCTAATGGAGCTATATTTAATTCATTGAAACTAAAATTTGTATTCCATTCATTTTGTGTAACAATTTCTGGAGCATTAACACTCATCGAAATCAATTTATACATTACGATCCCTGGAACTAAACCACTGGTAACCATATCTGCTAAAGAATCTAACTGAACGCCTAACTGACTTTGAACATTCAATTTTCTGGCTAATAAGCCATCAAAAAAATCAAAGAAAATACCTAGAAAGACAAGTACTGCCGTAGCAACAAAATTATTATGAACTGCAAAGATGACTGCAATACTTCCGCAGAACAAATTAAGGAGTGTTACAAAGTTTGGAATGTAGTTTTTTATAGACATACACGAGATTTGTGTAAAAATAGCAAACTATTTTCGACTAATGCAAATCAAGTACAATATCTCGTCTTATTTACAGTTTAATAGGTGAAAAATATTGTGCATCTTTGTAAAAAATTTTTGCTGTTGAAAAAGTACTTATTCATTGTTACCACATTGATTACATTTTTATGCGTTGGTCAAACTAAATATTCTAATGAATTTTTGAATATTGGTGTTGACGCAGCTGCTCTTGGAATGAGTAATAGTGTTGTTTCTCACACTGCTGATGTCAATTCTGGTTATTGGAATCCTGCTGGACTTGTAAATCTAGAAGATAATCAATTAGCACTTTTACATTCTAGTTATTTTGCCAATATTGCAAACTACAATTATATAGCTTTTGCCAAACCTTTAGATGACAGAAGCGCTATTGCTCTATCACTAATTAGATTTGGAGTTGATGATATTTTAGATACGACACAATTAATAGACGATCAAGGAAATATTAATTATGATCGCGTTAGCTTATTCTCTACAGCAGATTACGCATTGACATTTTCATACGCTAGAAAATTACCTTTAGATGGTTTAAGTTATGGTGTTAATGCCAAAGTAGTAAGACGTGTTATTGGAGATTTCGCTAATTCTTGGGGATTTGGATTAGATGCTGGTATTCAATTTGAAAGCAAAAACGATTGGAAGTTTGGTATCATGGCCAGAGATATTACAACAACTTTTAATGCGTGGTCTTTTGATGATGATAAATTAGCTGATATTCAAAATGCAATTGAAGGTCAAAATCAAACTATACCAGAAAGCACAGAACTCACCATCCCTAAATTACAATTAGGAATGTCTAAGAAATTCGTATTTCATTATGATTATTCATTATTAGCATCGTTTGATTTGAATGTTAGATTTGAACAAAACAATGATGTTATATCGTCATCTTTTGCAAGTTTTAATCCTGCATTAGGGTTCGAATTTGGTTACACAGACTTAGTATTTTTAAGAGCTGGAGCTGGTAACTTTCAAAATGAATTACAAATTGACAACTCTGAAAACTTAACTTTTCAACCAAGTTTAGGATTAGGTTTTAAATACAGAGGCATACAAATAGATTATGCTTTCACAGACATTGGAGATCAAAGTGCAGCTTTATACTCTAATGTATTTTCATTGAAACTCGATTTTAGTATCTTTAGATAGTGAACAGACTTTTACTCTCATTACTTTCAGGAATTATATTAGCACTAGGATGGCCTACTTATGGTTTTCCATTATTATTGTTTTTTGCATTTGTACCTTTACTATTGGTTGAACGTCAAATACGATTATCTGATGTAAAACGTAAAGGCCTCAAAATTTTCGGCCTTTCTTATCTCACATTTGTCATTTGGAATGTTATAACTACAAGTTGGTTAAGATTTGCAGATCTCTTTGGAGCAAGTTTTGCTGTCTTTGTAAACGCAGCATTAATGGCACTTATCTTTTTGATTTATCATAAATACGCCAAACGACAATCTACTAACAGAGCGTTACTCTTTTTGGTTGTGCTTTGGATAAGTTTTGAGAAATTACATTTAGGATGGGAATTTTCTTGGCCTTGGCTTAATCTAGGTAATGGCTTTTCAGAATATATTGCTTGGATCCAATGGTATGAGTATACTGGAACTTTTGGTGGCACACTTTGGGTTTGGGTTTTAAACGTCCTTATTTTTAAAGGTGTTTTATCTTATCAAAACGAAAAATCAAAACACGTTTTAAAGTCTTTAGTACTAAAATATACTGGACTCATAATTGTTCCTATTCTTATTTCCTTCGGAATATCCAGTGCATATTCTCATGAAGGGGAAACGGTTAATGTCATTGCTTTACAACCTAATATTGATCCGTATTCGGAAAAATACAATATGACAAATTTAAAGTTTGCTGAATTGTTTTTTGACTTATCAAATTCAAAAATCACAGATTCTACAGATTTCGTTATTGCTCCAGAGACTTTTTTAGCAGAAAGCACAAAACTAAGGCAGTTTAATAACTCGTTATTAAAAAATAAGTTTGACCGTTATGTTACCGAACATCCAAATGTTAATTTACTAACTGGTATATCGTTTATTGATGTCATTAAAGATAAGACGAAGGTAAGAACAGAAACGAATCAATACAATGCTAATACTTGGTATGATGATTACAACTCTGCTATTTTAATTAATAGTTCAGATTCTGTACAGCAATACAATAAATCAAAATTAGTTGTTGGTATAGAAAATTTCCCATATCAAGATATCTTAAAACCTCTTATTGGAGATGCCATGATTGATCTTGGCGGCACTGTAGCCATGAAAACAACTCAAAACTACAGAGGCGTTTTTACATCATCAAATTCAAAATTTAAAGTCGCTCCAATTATTTGCTACGAATCTGTATATGGTGAGTTTGTTTCTGGCTATGTAAGAAACGAAGCTAACTTTTTAGCTATAGTAACTAATGATGCGTGGTGGAATGAAACTCAAGGCCATAAACAACATTTAAGCTATGCAAAACTAAGAGCTATTGAAACACGTCGTGATATTGTACGAAGTGCTAATACTGGTATTTCTGCGATTATAAATGCTAAAGGTGAGATCACTAGCAGTATAGCTTATGGAGAAAAAGGCGCATTATCAGGACAGGTAATAACGAACGATAAAATTACATTCTACGTCATGGCTGGTGATTACATAGCCAGAATTAGCATCTTTATTCTACTTTTTGTTGGATTGATTGGATTCTTCCGAAGAAAGAAAGAGCAGTTTTAGGTGAAATTATATATTATGGATTATTATTGACCTCTATAATATAGAATTGTACTAAGCGTTTTTACAACGATATTAATATCTAAAAACACACTCCTGTGTTTAATATAATATAAATCATACTGAAGCTTAGTTAAGCTATCATCAACAGACGACCCATAACGCGTATTTACTTGTGCCCAACCTGTAAGTCCAGGTTTAACGATATGCCTTGTCTCATAAAAAGGAATTATTCTAGAGAGCTCATTTACAAAAAACGGACGCTCTGGACGTGGACCAATAATACTCATATCCCCTTTAAGGACGTTAACAAACTGTGGTATTTCGTCAAGACGTGATCTCCTGAGAAACATTCCAAATTTGGTAATTCTCACATCATTTTTTTGAGCCCATTTTGCACCACCTGTTTCAGCATTCACAATCATACTACGCAATTTTACGATTTGAAAAAGCTCTCCATTTTGACCTACTCGCTCTTGAAAATAAAACAGAGGCCCCTTATTTGCGATAAAATTTCCGAGGACAATAAATGGCAAAATACAACACCCAAAAATGAGTCCTATAATTGAGAATAGGATATCAAATGCACGTTGAAAAAATAGGTATAATGTATTTTGATTACTACGACTAAATGGAAAGTACTTATAGAAGTCTTTACCTACAAACTGTATTGGCACACGATAGGTGATCTCTTCATAGACCTGAGTATACTCTCTTATAATAAAGCCTTGATCTAGTAAAGAAATAAGATCATGATAAATCTCTGATGTTATGGTCTCTGAGTTATAACTGGCTACAAGTATTTCGGAAATTTTTTCGTCTCTAATGACCTGGAGTAAATCTGCAGATTCAAATTCTTTTAATCCTTTGAATTTTATAGGTGATTCTACTTCAGTTTCAGAATTAATAAACCCTACAATTTTATAATTTGGATCAGACTGATTTAAAGGCTTAATAATATTTTCAATATTTGAAATTTCTCCTACAAGAAGCACCTTTTTATAAAATCTTGGTGTGGATATAAAAGTGATATAGATCCATCTCCAAACAAAAATCATGGCAATCATACATAAATAGAAATATATAATTTGAAGGCGCTGTTCAGGAAGAAATGGTGTCAATACTGGAGTTAAAAGATAAAACAATACAGTTGTAGACACTGTTAATACAATATTTCTAAAGGTAACATCTAATTTACTTGATTTTTGAAGATCATAAATTTCGAAAATGGTACCAAAAACTGTAATATATATGGCGAGAACTACAAGATACCCTATATTATCCTTAGTTACAGCTAAATAGTCATAGCTCATACACGTTTGCAGAAGATACAAACCCAAAATAACAACACATATATCTATGATACGCAGTAGTATTTTGCGCTCAGATATTTCAAAATGTATATTTTTTTTTCTGCTCATTGTTTGGAAAGAGTCGTTTGTAAATATAATAAGTTAAGTTACATTTTAACAATTATTTAGCTATAAGACTTCAGTCCATAGTTTTTTAACCTTTTGCCAATCAAATTGTTCTACTTTAATTCTTGCATTATTAATAATTTGATTTCGTTTAATATCGTCATTTAATATATCAACAATAGCTTTAAACATCTGGCTTTCATCGTTTGGATCAACTAAAACACCACTAAAATTATTATTTATTAAAAATGACATACCACCAACATTTGTTGATACTATAGGCAACCCTAACGCCATAGCTTCAATAACACTCACAGGTGTATTATCGAAATTAGTAGTATTAATAAAAATATTATATTTTTTTGATAACTCAATCCACTGTGTTTTTCTCAATTTCCCCGTAAATGTGACATTGACGTCTAATTTTTTGGCTAACTCTTTCACCATCTTTAGTGTCCCATCACTATCTGGACCAACCATACACAACTCTGCATCAGGATATGATTCTTTCAATCTTTTTAAAACTTTGACAGCTAATTTGGGGTTATATATTTTAGCAAAAGAACGTACCCATAACAATTTTGGAGATAAAAAATCTTTTTCAACAAGTTTATAGTTCTCTATATTTAGAGTATTTGGAATATGCCTAACATTATCATAACCATATTGTTTAAAAGAGTTCATAAGATACTTAGATGGAGAAACATTGCATTTAGAGTTTTTAAACATCATACCACTCATAACTGGGTTTGATTTTAGTCTCGCTGGTAAATTTCCACCATTTAAGCTATTGATATAGTCAACTCTAAAAAATCTACATAACTGACTAATTACCATCGCGTAATAAAAATTATGTGTACTATAAGTATCTATAAGTACTACATTAATCTTGTAGGC
>CAJQOA010000123.1 GCA_905479815.1 uncultured Psychroserpens sp. | reverse complement strand
CCAGGAAGTTCACAATTCTACGTATCTCTAGAAGATAATTTAATGCGTCTATTTGGTAGTGAGCGTATTGCTAAGATGATGGATAAAATGGGATTACAAGAAGGTGAAGTGATTCAGCATTCTATGATTTCAAAATCTATTGAGCGTGCTCAGAAAAAAGTAGAAGAAAACCAATTTGGTGTTCGTAAGCGTTTACTAGAATATGATGATGTGATGAATGCACAACGTGAGGTTGTTTACAAACGTCGTCGTCACGCACTAGAAGGTGATCGTCTTCGTGTGGATTTAGCAAATATGATCTATGATACTTCGGAAGGTATTACAGAAGCTAACAAAGCTGCTGAAGATTTTAAGAACTTTGAGTTTGAGTTGATTAGATACTTCTCTATGAGTTCGCCTATTTCTGAAGCTGAATTTGGAAAACTAGCGATTCAAGATATTGCTGGTAAAGTTTATAAAGCAGCATTTGAGCACTACAGAGAAAAAATGAAGCGTAACGCAGAATTAGCATTCCCAGTGATTGAGAATGTATATATGACGCAGCGTGATAAGTACAAACGTATCGTTGTGCCTTTTACAGATGGTGTAAAGAACTTACAAGTTGTTACAGATCTAGAAAAAGCATACGAAACAAGAGGTACACAATTAATCAATGATTTTGAAAAGAACATTTCATTAGCCATTGTTGATGATGCTTGGAAAACACATTTACGTAAAATGGATGAGTTAAAGCAATCTGTGCAATTAGCGGTTCATGAGCAAAAAGATCCTTTATTAATTTATAAGTTTGAAGCTTTTGAGTTATTTAAAGAAATGATTGACCAAGTGAATAAAGATGTGATTTCATTTTTATTTAAAGGAGAATTACCTCAAGAAACTCAAGATAACATCCAAGAAGCAAAAGCGCGTAAAAAAGAGAATTTACAAACGCAAAAAGACGAGATTCCTAATATGGATGAACGTGCTGCACAAAGTAGAGCTGTTGGTTCTGGAGCGTCTCGTCAACAAGAAGTTATTGAAACAGTTGTTCGTGACAAACCAAAAATTGGTCGTAACGATCGTGTAACAATCAAACACGTGATGAGCGGAGAAAATAAAACGGTTAAGTACAAACAAGCTGAACCTTTAATCGCTAAAGGCGAATGGGTTTTGATTGAAGACTAAGTCGCTAAGTGACGTTTGGTATCTAATCAGATGTATTAAACAGATCGTCATAAATACATACTATTATCATTTCGCACTTGATGCGGAATACAAAAATCCCGAGCTAACGTTCGGGATTTTTTTCATGTATTCTTTTATTAAACAGAAACTTTTTATTGCTTTATAAACTTTTTAGATATCGTTCGCTGTCCATCAGTAATCTTTAAAATATAGATACCAGACTCTAGTCTTGACACTTTAAGTTCATTTTTAAATTCACCATTTGCAATGACTTTACCCATCATGTTAGTCAATACATAATTCACTTTTCTATTATCTTGCATAACAATATTTAGTGCATCAAATGAATTATACACGTTAACATCAAACACTTTATGCTCTTGTGATAAAAGACCATCTGCCTTAATAGTGTTGCTCGTTAGAATTCGTGTTGAAGAATTTCCAATAGAAATAGTATAATCTTCAACTTCTCCATAAGAGAAAGTTTCACATGCTGTTGGTGCACCATTCCATTTCATAGATACTCTCATTCTTGTGGTTCCAGAAATCGCAGATGAAGGCACATTAAAATTATACGATAAATTTCCTGTGTTAGATGTAGAACCTGTTACCACTTCTTCAGAACCTTCAAAGGTTCCATTTTGATTAAAATCTATCCAAACTTTCCAGTTTTCGGTGTATGATGATCCTGAAAAACCAACGCTCAACACGATAGTATTAGCACCATATGCAATAGTTCCTACTTGATTTGTAAAATCAGCATAACCTCCATTTGCAGCAGTTGTATTAGAAATTCCGCCTAAACCGACGTAATCAATATATTCATAATTCGTATTGTTACCGTTAGAATTACAATATGTTAAGACTACAGCGTCTGTCGTTACATTTAACGCACTACTTAAACTTGAATTATTACCAGCAGCATCGGTAGCTCTAACTGTAAAATTATAACTCGTAGAAGCACTTAAGCCATTTACACCAAACGATGTCGTCGTCACTGATGTTAACAAACTTCCATCTTGATATACATCATAACCAGTTACCTCTGTATTATCTGTAGACGCAGTCCACGACAAATTAACAGACGTTTCTGTTATGTTAGACGCATTTAGATTACTAGGAATACTTGGAACAGTAGTATCTGCTGCTGAGCCTCCATCTACAGTATGCAATCCTAAATCACTAAATGTATTTTGAGAATAGGTATCCCATTCAGACGTTGTATATGTTACATTAGGGTTTAAAACTGATGATTTTCTTCGCAACGTTTTATCTTTCGCAAAATTTGAAGAACCACCATTAAAGGTGCCTACAATATCAATAAGGACTCCATTTTTAAATAATCCAACTGGGTCGTTTCCATTAAATGTAATACTGCTCGTACTAGTCGTAGCATCTGCATTGGCTTGAACTGTAGAAGATGACGAACTATGTGCCAAGACAAATACGTCACCAGAACTTAGTGTGCCACTCAAAGCATAACCTGAATTCCAAGAACCAGCGCCATTCGTTTGTTTTCTAAGTGAATATCCTGATAAATTAACTGAACTACCTGTGAAGTTCGCGACCTCTAATGCTTTATTATTTGAAGAGCCTTCAACATATTCTGAAATAAATAAATTAGCAACTGAACCTGTTCCACCAGAACCAAAACGATCTTCTGCCTGTGGTCCTCCCCAAATTTGGGTAGCTAATGCTGGATTGTCAATAAATGGGTTTCTATTTCCCTGTATGCCTTCTATGACAGCATTTCTATTATCTTCAAAGACATTTACTGGATCTTCAGCATTCCACTGTAAGAATAAATCAATCATATTAACATCACCTGCAACTGCATTACCAAAACCAACATTACTTGGTAAACAACGAGATCCATAACGTACATACATAAACATCATCATCCTAGCAACATCGCCTTTCCACTCATCACCAGGATAAAAATAACCCTGAGATGTAATACTAGCATTACCATTTCCTGCAGCAAAGATCCTATTACTTCTTGAAGCATTCATTTGAATATCACTCGCTCTTAAATGATGTGCATCACTTCCAGGACCTGAAGTTCCTAAATTTGGGTTACCTAAAGATTTAGGATAAGCATGTTCTCTATTCCATTCACCTGATCCTCCTCCATTAGCTGTTTTGCTTCTAGATCGATCAGTTTTAAGGTCACCATCAGTATCATCATAACCATAAATTAAAAGCACATTATTAGAATTGTTTGGATCTAAATCAGCTTGTTGAAGAGCAGTCCATACACCTGGTGTGTAACTTAAAAAATTGGTATGTGTAGCAACAATTTTTGTTTCTAATTCATTTTTTAAATTTTGACCTGTCAGGTTTAAATTAACATCGTTATAATACGCTGGTGTTTGCGCATATAGCGTTCCATATATTAATAAAACGAGTAGTAGAAGGGATTTTTGTTTCATTTTTAATTTATATTTAATTGTTCATGAGTAAGCTACAATTTAAGATCGAATGACATTCGTATAAACATACTTCAATTAGAATAATTAATAACAATTCTTAATTAACCCTCTGTTTTACAGCAAAATAAAACTACAAATAATGTTAACAATTATCATGCTTACTTCTTGAAACAGCATCTTCATTTTTTTTTCTTATCTTAAATTCATTAACTAATCATCCAAAATCATGAAAAATGTACTAGCAACCATCGTAGGATTCATTGTAGCTTCATTAACCGTTTATGTATTTGAATCCCTTATTGGTCATAATCTATTTCCCTTACCTGAAGGCGCCAACCCAATGGATATGGAATGGATAAAAAATAACATGGACGTCATCCCAACAGGGTCAAAAGTCATGGTTGTGATTGCTCATTTTACGGGTATTGTTGCAGGAATGTTTGTGGCAGGATTTATCTCAAAAACAAGTATGGTTCCTGCTTATATTGTTGGTGGTTTAATGCTAGCAGCAACTATTTTTAATGTGGCTATGCTACCAAAAGAGTTATGGTTTAGTATCTCAGATATTGTGCTTGCAGTTGTAGGCTTATTACTTGGAAAGTCTTTGGCTAAGCGACAGTTGAAGATTTAATTAATATAGTCTTAGTAACAACTCTGGATTAGGACAATTCCTCTTATAGAACTCTAAATCCAATTGAGCACACACACCAGGATAATCACCAGCATAATCTTGCATATCTTTTATAATCTGAAAATGCAAATGTGGTGCATAATCGCCATTAACACTTGCGTCGCCTAAAGTCGCAATTTGTTCTCCTGCTTTAAAGGTCTGCCCTACGTTTAGATTTTCAATAGAAGCTTCACTCAAATGCCCATAAAGTGTGTAGAATTCTATGTCATCAATAGTATGTTTTAAAATAATCGTCGGTCCATAATCTCCATGATTGGTATTGTTTTTAAAACTATGTACTTCAGCATCTAAAGGTGAAAATATAGTTGTATCTGCAGCTATCCAAAGATCGAGACCTAAATGGATATTACGTTCGGTTTCAGGATTTGCGTCTTTAAAATAGGCGCTACGTTGGTAGATATTTCGGGTTTCGAGATAACCTCCAAAGGCGACTTTAGCGTTATTATTCTTTATATGGCTATTGATGTAATACTCTAATGTTTCTGAAGAAGACACATCAATCGTATGAAGCGCTGTATTCGCTTTTGACAAATCTAATGCGGCATAGTCTAGTTTATCAATAGATACGTCTAATACTGACGTTTTGGGTAACGACAGTAATAAGTTGTCAAGCGTTTTTTTCATTGTACTAAAGTAGACTTAAAACTAAAATTTCCGAAGTTAACAACCATTAATTATGATTTTGAAAGTGCTTTCTCTAGTGCTTCTGCTTTATCTTTTGCATACTCCAAACTATTATCCATAGCAAAACACTTTTTAAAATATTCTAAGGCTTGTATAGAATCGCCTTGCATTAAAAGCGCATCACCATAACTATCATATACGTTTGCAGATTCTGGGTATTCACCCATATTTAATTTAAAAATTTTAGTCGCTGCTTTTAAGTTATCCTCATTGATTAACAAATAGCCTAATTGATTGATATCATTTTCATTGACGCGATAATTGGTGGTGTCTGTTTTAACACTGTTATAAAACGTAATTGCTGTATTTACATCTTTATCATAGATTCTTTTTGCCATTTCCTTATAAACACTTTTCCTTGGTATTTGATAAGGTTCTCCTGCTCTTAGATTTTCGATATTACTATAAATAGACCTAAAATTCTCGCCAGAGTCATTGGTTAAAATGATAAAACCACTTTTCGCATCCACGTCATTATGCAAAAAGGTGACAAAACCAACCCATCCTCCAGAGTGATTAACAACTGTTGGTTCTCCTGGATTGTATTCTAAAAACCAACCAAAACCGTATCCTGTATATTCGCCATCATTAGTTTTACCTGAGTACCAAGCTTCATCTAAATAGTCTTTAGAAATAATCGTATGATTGGCTAAGGCCATATTCCATTTGTAGAGATCTTCAAGAGTAGAGTAAATACCACCATCACCTCTAACGTCGTTCACAATATCATAATCATTGATTATTTTATCTTTTTGGTTGAGTGCTAATCTATACCCAAAAACGCGATTAGGCATATTCGAATCTGCATCCAGTTGGTATTTATATAATGTAGTATTGGTCATCCCAATAGGATCTGTAATCTGCTCTTTTAAGAAGTCTCTAAAATGTTGACCAGATACTTTTTCTACAATGGATGCTAAGACCAAATATCCAGTATTACTATACTCCCATTTTTCTCCTGTCTTAAAATCTAACTCAGGATTAACACGATAATAGACGTCTAATATTTCGTCGTTACCTAATATATACTGCTTTGTAGAATCTTCTTTTACAAAATGTTCTGCAATTATTCGCTCATAATCAGTGAGCCCAGATATGTGATGAAGTAACTGGCGAACTGTAATATTATCATACGGAAAATCTGTTAAAATAGTTTTGACATTTTGGTCGTAATCTAATTTACCTGCTTCTTTTAATTTCATAATTGCCATACCTGTAAACTGCTTACTTACTGAAGCCAAACGGAATTGAGAATTTAAATCTAAAGAATCTAATGGGTTTATAGAACGTAATCCGTTAGAGCTTTTAAAAACTACATCTCCGTTTTCGTAAACTAGTATATTTCCAGTTGAGACACCTTTTGTTTTCATAGCATCTACAAATTTCTCATACTCCCTTTTCGTGTCTTCTGACACGTTGCTATTCGTTTCTTTTTTACATGAAAAAAAGCATGCCGAAAAAAGACACACTACTATTAGCTGTTTAAATAACCTCATAATTTTTAATTAAATGTAGTTGTACTCTATAAAGATAAGTGTTTTAATTAATAATTACAGTAACACAAAAATGCTTACTTAATTTCTTCAGAAATATAAAGATTCATTTATTACTCTTTCAAAGCCACATCACTAAACTTCGCATTTATAACAATCGTCTTTCCAGACTTGTTAGTATTTGGATGATTATTAATGGTTTGTTGCGTTGTCAATTCATCATTTAAACGTGAACGACTCCCTTTAAAATACATACTATAATCTACAGTTTTGCTAGGCAAATTAATAATAGCCTCACTATTTTCTAAAATAATATTAAGAATTGTAAACGCTTCAGATATTTTTGAAATTGATAAATCTCCAAAACTACCATCTATGATGGCAGTTCCGGTTAGATTATCAATATACATATCTGATGAATTACTGTTTAATCTTAAACTAGCAACCGTATTAAGATGTGCATCTTCTACATATTTTAAATTAAGCTCGCCATCACTCCAAGTACTAACTTGTACTGGAGAATAGGACACATTGATGGAAGTATCACTTCCATCAATATGATTTGCTAATAAACTAGAGTGTGATATATCTGCTTTTAGATTATAAATTACCGAAGACATTTTTAACTCTCCATGTCTTACATTCATATTAAGCTTTGCGTTTTTAGGCATTCTTATCTTAATAGTACGTTTTACATCTTTACCATGTGTTTCAAAACGGTTTGATATGTGCTTGCTTCTTTCCTCAAGTGCTTCTTCTCTTTTTTCATGAGCTTCTTCTAGTTTTTCATGACGCTTTTCTATCTCTTTTTCTCTAGATTCCATACGCTTCTCTATAGCTTTCGCGCGAACTTCCATTTTTTTACCATAACGTTCTCCCCAATCTTCCATCTTTTTTGACCATTCGCCATCAAAACGCTTTTCGAATTCTGCTCCCCAATCTTCCATCTTTTTTGACCATTCGCCATCAAAACGTTTTCCAAATTTTTCTCCCCAAACTTCCATTCGTTTCTCAAAAGATGAAAAATCTACCTTAGACATTTTACGTCCCCAAGCTTTCATTTTCTCACGATCTTTTGCAGGATATTCTTTACTCCACTTTTCTAAATATGCTTCTCCATCTTTTTTATAAGCTTCAGAGTCAAAACTCACGTTTGTAATTCCGTCTGGTAATTCTGGCAACTCAGGTATTTCTGGCAACTCAATATTTGCAATTTCTGGCATTTCTGGCATTTCTGGTAACTCAGGCATTTCTGGCATATCTGGTAGATTGTCAAAATCCATATCACCCAAAACCTCTAAAACTTTTAAGGCTTCTAACGATTGTAGAGCTCCATTTGTAATTTCAGATATATCCCAAGACCCATGAGATCCATCTGAGGTAATACTTACATTATTACCAGAACCTTCTACTTTAAGATTCCAAGCTTTTAAAGCCTTCTGTAACTCGTCTTTAGATAATTTTTCACCTTCAATATAGGCTTCAATTTCTAAGGTGTTTTTGTTCCATGTGTCAATTTCAATTTGCACATAACTGGTGTTTAAATCGATTTCTACATCTCTTGTAACGTCAATTGTTTTTGATATTTTGGTTAACTTCCCTTGTGCTGAAACGCTTATAGCGAAACAGAAAAACAAGAGTGTTATTAATTTATATGTTGTTTTCATTTGATTATTTTTTATTCTGAAATTTTAAAAATTCAGCGTATTTGGTTATCCATTAATTCTTTCTTCCGAAGTATTCAAATCATTTAATTGCTCTTTTAAGCGATACAATAAATTGAGTCTTAATTTAAGATTATCTATCAACGCACTTACAGTTAATTCATTTGGACCATGATCGGTTAACTCAACCGAAAGACGCTTGTATTCTTGATTTAATTCTGCAAGTCGCATGACATACCCATCAAACAACTCTTTGTTTTCTGGTGTTTGCTTTACTTTAGATAGTTCTATATTAATATTAGCTAAATAGTAATCTTCTACCTTTTTAAAATCTGGCGAAATATCACCTAGTGATTTCAATTGATCATCTTTAGTGTCTACGATTTCTACAGGAATAACTTCTGTGTTTCCAAAGAATGTAGAGGCTCCAAATCCTAACCCGATTAAGATTACAATACTAGCGGCTATTTGCAACACACTGAAACGTTTTTTGATTGATGTTTCAACTGGCAAAGCGCTGTCTAATTTTTCAAGAAAACGTGCTTCGTGACCTTCGCTCATTTTTAATGGCGATTCTTGCTGTTCTTCTTTAAATAATCTTCTAATATCTCGTGCCATTTTTTATGGGTGTTAAATGCTCTTTTAATTTCGACTTCCCTCTAGAGAGTTGGGTTCTTGAGGCGACTTCTGTAATGTTTAAAATTTCAGAAATCTCCTGGTGATCGTATCCTTCAACTAAATACAACATCACAACGTAACGGTATTTATCTGGAAGTTTTTTAATCGCCAACTTAATCTCATCTAGCGTTATTGTATCATCTACTAACCATTCGTTTTGATAAGTGTCATCAACTACTTTGAGGTGCACCTCTTCCAATTCTTGCAAATGCTGCTTTTTGGATTTTAAGCAATCAATACTTTTATTAATCACGATACGTTTTAACCAAGCCCCAAAAGTGACTTCTGCTTTATATTGATTGAGTTTAGCAAATGCTTTAATAAAGGCTTCTTGTACGATATCTTCAGCTTCCATAGAATCCTTTACAAATCGCATGGCAACAACAAACATACCATCACAATATTGATTGTATAATTTTAATTGCGCAGAGCGATCGTTCTGCTTGCATTGTTCAATAATATTAATTTGAAGTGTCTTCAAATCTGTTTTGGTTTGGTTACATATCTCATAGATCAATTACATCTATTTGATACTGGTTCACTATAAAGACGACACAAATATAGGAGTGTTGCAAAAAATTGCATTAATTTTTTAAAATCATAAGAAAATTACAGAAATTCTCGTTAAGTATATACTTAGCATTTCAATTTGAATTATATTTGAAGTCAATTACTTACAATCCTATATTGCTATGAACACCTTTTTAAAGCGACTACTTATTATATTGTCTATTGTTGCAATAGGACTATTTTTATATTCTTCGTTTGTTGAAAATATTTTCGCACCTCGCTTAAGTCCAAAGGATACTGTTGAATTTAAATTAAATGATCTTAAACTAGAAATTTTTTACAATAGGCCAACTAAAAAAGGTAGAGACGTTTTTGGAGCATTAGTCCCTTTTAACAAAGTTTGGAGAACAGGTGCTAATGAAGCTACGACATTTGAAACGAATAAAGATTTAATGATTAAAGGGATTTATTTACCTAAAGGAAAATACACATTATGGACAGTCCCAAAAGACTCTACTTGGAATGTGATGTTCAATACCAAACAATATAAATGGGGAGTTGATGAAGAAATGCAACCTATGTGGGATCCTAATAGTGATATCTTAGAAATTGATGTTGCTGTAGAAAAAATAAATACAACCGTTGAACAATTCACAATTGCATTTGATAACTCCACTGATGACCTCAAACTTACTATGGCTTGGGATAACACAAAAATTGCAGTACCTTTAAAAGTACTTAAAGATAAAAACTAAAGGCAGTTTGTCTAAAAAACCAAAATCGTCTGCATTACACGAAACAGATGGTGTATCATCGCAATCTGATATCACCAACGCATCTTCTATTAAACAAATCAAAGATAAAAGAAAAGCAAAACTCGATACCAACATTTTAGTTGCTGAAATTTTAAAAGGTAACATTACCGCTTTAAGTAGAGCCATTACGCTCGTAGAAAGTTCTAATCCAAAACATTTACAACAAGCTAACGATGTCATTAAGCAGTGCTTGCCATATGCTAACAAATCTATTAGAGTAGGAATTACTGGAGTTCCAGGTGTTGGAAAAAGCACCTTTATTGAAGCCTTTGGGCTTCACCTTACTTCTATTGGCAAAAAAGTAGCTGTTCTAGCAGTTGACCCAAGTAGCAGTTTAAGTAAAGGTAGTATTTTGGGTGATAAAACCCGAATGGAAGATCTTGTAAAAAACGACGATGCTTATATAAGACCATCTGCTTCTGGAACCTCACTTGGCGGTGTAGCTCGTAAAACTAGGGAATCAATTATTTTATGTGAAGCTGCTGGCTTTGATACTATAGTTATAGAAACTGTAGGTGTTGGACAAAGTGAAACTGCTGTTCATAGTATGGTAGATTTCTTTTTACTTCTTAAAATTGCTGGAGCTGGAGATGAGCTTCAAGGGATCAAACGTGGGATTATTGAAATGGCAGATGCTATTGCAATTAACAAAGCCGATGGTGAGAATATGAAAGCAGCTAAACTTGCTAAAGTAGAATTTAATAGAGCACTGCACCTATATCCTCAAAAAGAATCTGAATGGCAACCTAAAGTGTCTCTTTGCAGTGCATTACATCGCGAAGGTATTAACGATTTGTGGTTATTAATTTCAGAATTTACAGAGCACACAAAAGGAAATAACTATTTTGAAGCGCATCGCACGGAGCAAAATAAATTTTGGTTGTTACAAACCATTGAAGACCGCTTAAAATCTAATTTTTTCAATCAACCAGAAATTAAAGAAGCGCTTAAATCGCAATTACAATTAATTGAGGAAGGAAAAACGACGCCTTTTGTTGCTGCTGAGTATTTATTGAATCTTAAAAATTAGCCTTAAACCATTCTACTTGCTTTGTCACAGCTTCTAACAATGTTGTTTGTGGATTGTAATTTAATAACGCTCTAGCTTTATCAATATTTGCTTTAGTACGAGATTGATCACCCAAACGTTTTGGTTTAATATCTAATGCAATAGATTTCCCAAGAACTTGCTCAACAGCTTCAATACCTTCTTTTGTAGTATGTTCCACTTCTGTACCTAAGTTTATGATTTCTCCATTAACTTTTGATTCATTACCAATAACACTTACAACACCATCTACAATATCACCAACATAAGTAAAACTGCGTAAATGTTTGTCACTACCTTCAAATAGAGGAAAGGCTTTACCTTTTAAACCTAAATCAATCAATTTCGTATACATTTTCTCTGGACGCTCACGAGGACCAATCACAGAGTATAAACGTAATGAACAAGAATTCATTTGCTCTTCTCTACTTTTTTGAAGTACTAATTGCTCGGCAGCTAACTTAGTTACACCATAATGTGATGCTGGCATTGGAGCGATGCTTTCTGGAAATGTTGCTTCCAAACCATAAATTGATGACGTACCAATGTTTACAAACAACTTTATATCGTTGCATTGTGTAGCATAATCAATTAAGTTTTTTGTCGCTATGATATTATTTTCAAAATAATCTTCGAATGTTGATGTTTGAGAAATACCTGGTTGTGCTGCAAAATGGAATATGTAATTAATATCATTTGGAAGAACTTCTGCTAAATCAGTATCACGTAAATCCTTTTTGATGATTTCAATACCATTATCTTTCAATGATTTGGCATTAAGATTTTTTAAATCTAAGCTGTAATAGTCATTAAAATTATCTAAACCAACAACGTCGTGACCTAGACTTTTTAAACGTTCTGCTGTATGTGATCCTATAAAACCAGCTGCTCCAGTAACAAGTATTTTCATCTAAAATATTATTTGAGCGCAAATTAACAATTTTTAAATTAAATCATTTCCATATCAGTTGTATAAAAATCAATATTTTTGTCGTGCTAACGCTCTACAAATGGATTATAAATTCACGATTATTGTTCCAATATTTAATGAAGCGGATAATTTAATTCGTGTTGAGACCGAATTATCTGCTTATCTAAGCACACTTAAGTTGACTTCTAAAGTTCTTTTAGTCAATGATGGTTCTACAGATGATAGCCAGATTCATATTGAAGCTATTTGTGAAAGAAATGAAAATTTTGATTACATCTTATTATCTAAAAACAATGGTTTAAGTGGCGCTTTAAAAGCTGGAATTGAACATGTAGACACAATTTTTATTGGTTATATTGATGCAGATTTGCAAACGTCACCAAACGATTTTGGTTTACTTCTAGAATATATAGATACTTATGATCTCGTTACTGGTGTTAGATTAAACAGAAAAGATACGTTTGTAAAAAAAATAATATCAAAAGTTTCAAATGCAACAAGAAGAGTCTTTACTCAAGATGGGATGACAGATACAGGTTGCCCATTAAAAATAATTAGAACAGAATTTGCTAAAGAAGTCCCTATGTTTAAGGGGTTTCATCGCTTTTTACCTGCTATGATTTTATTGCAAGGAGGAGAAGTAAAACAAGTTCCTGTCTCACATTATCCCAGAATTAATGGTACTTCTAAGTTTGGACTTAAAAATAGATTTTTGTCACCACTCTTGTATTGCTTCATATACTTATGGATGAAAAGAAAAATGATCAACTATGACATCAAAAAGAAAAGCTTTTAATATAAACTATGTGTTTATAACTTGAAGTCGCTTTTGCACAATAGTATTTAATTTATAAAATAGAACTCCAGAAAATGCTCCAAACAACATTCCACAAACAATATCGATTGGGTAATGCACACCAACATAAATACGACTGTAAGCCACTATAAAACTCCAAAGCACTAAAATGAAAATCAGTTTTTTATAATAAGGTCGCAATACTAAACCTGCAAAAATTGCAGCAGCCATTGAATTTGATGAGTGCCCAGAAAAGAAACCGTATTTACCACAACGTACAGCAACAAAACGAATATACTCCATAACGCCTTCTGCACGACAAGGTCTAGCTCTCATAAACCCATCTTTAAACACATTGGTTATTTGATCTGTAAACGTAATCATGGCAGCTATTACAAAAACTATAGCTAACAAGTACTTAAGTCCTAATTTTTTATATATTAAGAATAATAAAAGTGCATATAAAGGAATAGAAGACAGTTTGTTAGTAATTATTAACCATAAACCATCCCATGTCTCAGAACCAAGATTATTGAGATATATTAAAAGATTTTTATCAAGTTCTAAAAGCTCTTCTATCATTAGTCGTCGTATCTCTTAACTTCTCTATCGTAAAACTCAGTAGCTTCTTTTATTGCGTTTTCAGTTTCTGATTCTATTTCTTTTTGATCATCCTCATCAAATTCTTCAAACCATTCTAGTTCATCATCTTCTAGATTGATTATGAATCGAGGAAATTCTGTATGAATAACATATATAGCGTTTGGATAATCTGTATTATCTCCAAGTATGAATTTTGGTAGTTCCATGTTAAGTATTAAGCATTAGTATTTGACAAAATTAACTTTTTAGTTAGATAATTGAATCTTATAAACAATAATATTGCAGCAGTAGTTAATCCTGCTAGCAATCCAAGCCATATCCCAAAGCTACCATAATTTTCCTCTTTTCCGAAGTAATAACTAACAGGGAAACCAATAACCCAATAGGATACAAAAGTAATAATCGTTGGTATCTTAACATCTTGCAAACCTCTCAAAGCTCCTAAAACGACAACTTGTATACTATCACTTATTTGAAAAATTGCTGCTGCTATCATTAACTTTGCAGCTATAGTCATGACTTCTCTATTATCAACTAAGTTTTCTGTGTCATCATAATCCATATATAGTTTTGGCAATTCTTCATGAAAAACAAAGAAGAATGCAGCAAAACAGATCCCTAAACATATCGCTAAAAGAAATATAGAAAATGCTATCCTACGAAGTTCAAAATATTGACCTAATCCTTTTTGATTACCAACTCTAATCATTGAAGCTACACTTAATCCCATAGCTACCATGAAAGTCATGGATGATAAATTTAGTGCAATTTGATTTGCTGCCTGCGGATTTTTACCCAACAAACCACTCAACCATATAGCTGCTGTAAATATGGCGACTTCAAAAAACATTTGCATGGCGCTTGGTGTTCCCAAATTGATTAGTTTTCTAATCATTAATTTATCCAGAACAAAAAACTTAATATTAGTAACAAATGCTTTTGATTTCTCTTTTTTATTTAATAACCACCAAAGATGAATAACCATTATAAATCTTGAAATTAAAGTCCCATAAGCTGCTCCAACAATTCCCATTTCTGGAAAACCAAATTTCCCAAAAATCAAAGCGTAATTTATAACGACGTTTACAACGTTGGCTAAAATTGTGGCATACATTGGATATCTGGTCATAGACAATCCATCACTAAATTGTTTGAATGCTTGAAAAATCACTAATGGAATTAAAGAAAACGCAACCAAATTCAAATAAGGTAATGCCAGCTCAACAACCTCAACAGGCTGCTTCATTAAGTAAAGCAATGGTTTTGCAAAAAACACAGACAAGAATAATAGAACTCCTAAAATGGTACATAGAAATAAACCATGCTTAAAAGATGATTTACCTTCCGAAAAATTATTAGCTGCGTCAGCTTCTGCAACCAAAGGCGTAATTGCTGTTGAAAAACCTATACCAATAGACATCGCAATAAACATAAAACTATTTCCTAAGGACACAGCAGCCAATTCTGCAGTACCTAACTGGCCTACCATTATGTTATCTACAAAACTCACAAATGTATGACCCAACATCCCTAAGATAACTGGAGCAGCTAACTTAAAGTTATAACTAAATTCTTTTGTGTATTGTGATAATATCAATGGATTGGCTTTAAAAGCGCAAAGTTAAATTAATAGAATTTGCTATCATATAACTTCGTCTAGTATTAGCAAAACTAAAATTTAATTGTTTGATTACTATAAAGTTATGAACTAAAATTGTTGATAAGTTGCAACCTAAATAGATGTACAGTTTTAAGTAAACCCTTACATTTATCCTCATAAATACCTTATTGTAGTAGGTTAGGTATTTGGGGTAGAAACTTTTTTAGCTATTATTTTAGAGGGATTTAAAAATTTTATTGTTAAAAAACGTTTCAAGCAAAAAGAGGCTTTGTCCTCTTTTTGCTATTTTATATAGAATCAAAAACGTCTTCCTAGCCATTCTCTAAATTTATAAAACGTTGGTAATGGATCACTTAAAAACATTTTTACTTCAGTATTATTCAACAAATAGTCTCTTTTAAAGATAAACAACGGGTTTCTTTTAATTCGCTTTAGCACACCTTTTAGGCGCATGTAATGAACAGGTTCAAACTCCTTTTTGGTTATAGTCTTACCTGAAGCTAATTCAATTGCTTGTTGAGGAAAATTTATTCCTGCAAATCTTGACCCTTCTACACTTCCCCAAAAACGAGCATTAATTTCTATGAGCTTAAAATCATTAGCTTTTGTATCATACCTCATATCAAGATGAGCAATACCAGACCAATTGAGTTGAGACATGGTCTGTTTTGCAACTTTCAAAACATCATCATTCTGTAAAAAATCAAATGCTAATTGAGGTGCAAAGACATTATTTCCATTTAAATTTCCTTTTTGAACCGTATGATTCAAAATTTCTCCGTTAAGACATAAAACACTACAATCTATATCATAACCTTCAATATACTCTTGAATAAATACAGAGTGATTTGCCTTTTTTAAATAGTTTTCAAATTTTTCTTTAGTGTTTATTTTCAGAATTCCGTCACCTCCTTTTAAACTCAAAGGCTTTATAAGTATCGGAAATTCAATCTCAGACAACACTTGTTGTGTATCTGTTTCCGAAGTTATAAAAAATGAGTTTGGATGTGGTATTTGACTTGTTTTAGCAAAATCACTTAATCGCCTTTTATCTACAGCTATTTCAAAACTGGATAATTCTGGTAAAGGAATAATAGATGCAGTGTGTTCAATTTTAGTTTTGTGCTTAATAAAGAACGCAATTTCATTTTCTGCAATGGGAACAATGATATCTATAGCATGTAATTTAACTTCTGAGTTTATGACCTCAAGCCAATTTTCTTCATTGTGTCTTACATAAAATTTATAATGTGATGTGTATTTAGAATATTTGGTTGCAGTTCTATTTTTATTAGATAAAACAAATATGTTGTAACCCTTAACCTGAGACAGGCTTTGCAAAACAGCCAAAGCCCAAGTACTGTTTCCATCTGGAATTAAAATGTTTTGACTTTCGGTCATTAATTATTAAGGATCAACGTTAATAAGGTTTAAATATAACCTTTTAGACTACAATTTTTTGTGCTTGTTTTTGAGCTAATTTAAATTCGGTAATCATATCGTCTACAATTTGAGCTGCAGGTTTAATATCATGAATCAATCCAGCAATTTGGCCAATTTCTAATTCTCCGTCTTCTAAATCACCTTCAAACATACCTCGTTTTGCTCTTGCTCTACCTAAAAGTAATTTCAAATCATCTATACTAGGTGCTTTTTTATATAATTCTTGAAGTTCGTTAAAGAATTTATTCTTTATCAGTCTAACAGGCGCTAATTCCTTTAGAGTTAATTGTGTATCACCTTCTTTGGCGTCTACAACTACTTTTTTAAATGCTTCATGAGCAGAAGACTCTGTACTTGCTACAAAACGACTTCCAACTTGAACAGCATCGGCACCTAAAACCATTACAGCCAACATCGCTTGGCCGTTTGCAATACCTCCTGCTGCAATTAATGGAATATCAAGTTGATCTTTAACCATTGGGATTAATGTCAACGTCGTTGTTTCTTCTCTACCGTTATGACCTCCAGCTTCGAAACCTTCAGCTACTACAGCATCAACTCCAGCATCTTGAGCTTTCAATGCAAATTTCACACTGCTTACCACATGAACAACCGTTATTCCTTTTTCTTTCAACCAAGGCGTCCAAGTTTTTGGGTTTCCTGCGGAAGTAAAAACAATATTAACACCTTCTTCAACAATGATATTCATGATTTCTTCAATGTTAGGATATAACATTGGTACATTAACACCAAAAGGTTTATTGGTTGCGTTTTTGCACTTTTTTATATGCTCTCTTAGCACATCTGGATACATAGATCCTGCTCCAATTAAACCAAGAGCACCAGCATTACTTGCTGCAGAAGCCAATCTCCAACCACTATTCCATATCATACCTGCTTGTATGATTGGATATTTGATATCGAAAAGTTCAGTAATTTTATTCGTCATTTACGATTTTATAAGTTTAAATGTTTTTGAAGCATTACCCGATTGAAAAGACATGATGTATAATCCAGAAGCCATTGAAGAAATATCTAATTGCCTATTAGATTCTGTTATATTTTGTTCTAAAACAGACTTCCCCAAGACATCGTAAATTTTTAGAATTGTAATGCTAGATGTCGACGGAATTTGAATATTTAAAATATCTGTAGCTGGATTAGGATAGACTTTAAATTCAAAAAGCTCCTCCTCTTGTAGTGACAAACCAATATCTAAAGCCAATTGAAGATCTGGTATTCCATAGCCAATAAAAAAGTCTGGTGTTGTATATTGAGATGCAGACATACGCACATATTGCTTGATTTCCTCATTTGTTGCATTTGGTAGTGCTTGCCATAGAGACGCAACACCTCCAGCCATTATAGGTGAACTAAAAGACGTCCCATTATTGTTGACAATATTATTATTATCATCAATAACAAAAGCTGCTGCACCTCGAGCTGCAACATCTGGTTTTTGAGTCACTTGAATAACACTTCCTTGCGAACTAAATCCTACATAATTACCATCTGCATCAACTGCTGCAATACTCAAAACTCCTGTTGCATCTGCTGGAGCTCCAACTCCACTTGCTCCAGAATTACCTGCCGATGTTACTACTAAAATGCCTTTTTCATTTGCAATATTTGCGCCTTTAGTTATAAATGTTGTACTGCCATTAAGGTCTTCATCTGTATGAGTATAACTAGGATTATCATATGATTTATAACCAAGAGATGTATTAATAACATGAACTCCCAAACTATCACTACGTTCTGCAGCTTCTACCCAAAAGGCTTCTTCTAAAGGCGTTTCACTTGCGACATCCTCCGTTCTAAATAAATAATAAGAGGCGTCTGGTGCAGTACCTACAAATTGGTCTTGTATAAATCCTGCCATATCGCTCAATACTTTTGTACCGTGATTATTTCCTGTAAAGGCATATACATTATCATTTCGTCCTACAAAATCATAACCATCTAATAAATCTCCATTATCACGTAAACGCTGAAATGCACCCATAGTATCCACATTAGGAAATCCAGAATCTAACACGGCAACAACAATCCCATCTCCTGTATAATCTTGAAGATGCAATGCATCTGCATTTATCATTTCTACTTGATTTTGAGTATCTCCATAGTTAAAAGACACCTCATTGTTTTCTATAGAAAATTTATCCTGGGAAATGACAACTCTTGACATGTTTAAACTTTTATCAGCAAAATCAACAGCATCTACAAAACTAAAATCATCAACCAATGCGTTGATATCTTCCTCAGTACCTCGAACGTAAACGGCGTTAAACCATTTAGATTTTGCAAAAACAGTGACACCTGTTTCTGGAGCTTTAAGCATTGTAATATAGACTTCATTTACTGGAACATCACGTTCGTCTATGAGAATACCATGTGAATTTTTTCTATCGATTGCTTGCTGTGTAAGAATTGAAATAGGATTATCAATTGAAGCTTGCACATTCTCTTTTTGGTTGAAATAAACCCAAGCGTCTTGTTGAGCATATACTGTAAACTGAAGGCATATAATACCAATAAGCAGGAGTTTCTTCATAGCAAATAGTGTTTAATTAAAAAGGTAGTCGTTTTTAACCGTTAAACATTAAGATTTCTTTATTGCAATTTATGAAATTACTCCCGAACCTACTAATTCATCATCCAGATACCATGCGACAAACTGACCTTCGGTAATTGCAGATTGTGAATTTTCAAACTCAACAAAAAGACCATTACCCACCTTATGAAGTGTTGCGTTTTCTAAGGTTTGACGATAACGTATTCTTGCTTTGACCTTCATGGTGTCATCAACTTTCAATGTCAAATCTTCGCGAATCCAATGCAATTCATCATCCATAACAAATAATGCATTCTTAAAAAGACCTGGATGATTTTTCCCTTGACCAGTATAAATTACATTGTCATCAACATCTGTATCAATAACAAAAAGAGGCTCAATTGTTCCGCCAACAGCAAGTCCTTTTCTCTGACCTTTAGTAAAATAATGTGCACCTTGATGTTTACCTACTATTTTTCCGTCGGAAATATTATAATCTATCTTTTTTGTTAAATATTGAAGTTCTTCAACTTTACTATCAAAATTTGGAGTTGCTATATTGTAATAATCTTGCTCACTAGGAATTTCAACAATAACACCTTCTTTAGGTTTCAATTTTTGCTGTAAAAATTCTGGCAATCTAACTTTACCAATAAAACAAAGTCCTTGAGAATCCTTTTTGTCGGCAGTTACTAAATCTAATTTGGTAGCGATCTCTCTAACTTGCGGCTTTGTTAATTCACCAATTGGAAATAATGCTTTAGATAATTGTGCTTGAGATAACTGACATAAAAAATAAGATTGATCTTTATTAATATCTGCACCTGCCAATAATCTATAAACCTCTTTAGTAGAACCGTCTTGATCACTAACCGAAGTTAAAGTTCCTTTTCTACAATAATGACCAGTTGCAACATAATCTGCTCCTAAGTCTATTGCAATTTTCATAAAGACATCAAATTTGATTTCCCTATTACAAAGTACATCTGGATTTGGAGTTCTCCCTTTTTGATATTCATCAAACATGTAGTCTACAATACGTTCTTTGTATTGCTCGCTTAAATCAACCGTTTGAAATGGGATACCCAACTTATCTGCAACCAACATAGCGTCGTTACTGTCGTCTAACCAAGGACACTCATCAGATATAGTTACTGAGTCATCATGCCAGTTTTTCATAAACAAGCCAATAACCTCATAACCTTGCTCTTTTAACAAATACGCAGCAACACTAGAATCTACACCTCCAGAAAGTCCGACAATTACTCTTTTCATTCTGCAAAATTAAGAAATAAAAATAGCAACATGAGTTATGTTGCTATTATAATTAACTATCTATTAAATAGGTTTTAGCTATTGCTTATTTGGGTTTTTACTTCGTTTAGTATGATCTTTAGTTTTTACAAGTTTTCCGTTTTTGTAATACTTCCAAATGCCATGCTTTAGATCTTTTCTATAAGCACCTTCGGCTTCGATATTTCCAGAAGCATCGTAATATTTACAAATACCATCTAATTCGTCATCCTTAAACATGAACTCTTTTAATACTTTACCATTTTTTGCATACCAGATTGATTCTCCATTAAGCATACCATTACTATAATTTGCTTTTTCTGCAGTTGTTCCATCTGGATACAAAACGAGCTTCTCTCCTTCCAATTTCCCATCAGTATTATAAAACTCGGTTGACATTATAGTTTTACTTTTATTATGGTAATACGTCCATTTACCAACATAAAGCTTTCCTTTCATTTCACCTTCACTAATAAGTTTTCCTTTTGAGGACAAAAATCTCACATCAGCTTTATTATTAACAGTGTTAAATACTTTAGTTGCACTCAAAACACTTGTCCCTTTATTAAGGGTATAAAACTTAAATGTATCTACTTCTTTACCGTGTTGAAATTGACCTTCGTATCTCAGTTGTTTAGTTTTATCAAAATACTTTTTCCAAACTCCATGCCGACTATTAGACTCATCAAACTGATTTACAACCTCTTGAGCATAACCTATTGAAGTTAATATTGTTAAAATATATATAAAAAAATGACGTTTCATTGAGTTTTGTTTAATCATTACATAAATTTGTTAAACAGAATAAAATTATTATTAATAATGTTGAACAAAGAAAAACTCAAAAAAATGAAAATTATTTCAAAAACAATCAAATTTTTTCCTTTATTTTTAATGGCACTTGTTATTACATCATGTAGTAATGATGATGACAATGGAGGCACAACTCTCCCACAAGAATTAAACATTGTAGAAACTGCAATTGCAACACAAGATTTATCTAGTCTAGTAGCGGCATTACAAGCTGCAGATGGAGATTTAGTAAATGTGTTAAATGGTAGTGGTCCATTTACAGTACTTGCTCCAACAAATGCAGCCTTTGCTACTTTTTTAAGTGACAATGGTTTTGCTAGTTTAGCTGATGTACCAACAGATGTATTATCACAAGTACTATTAAACCATGTCATTTCTGCAGATTTAACATCTACAGATTTAGTAGGACTAGGTTCTGGATATACCAGAACTAACGCTACAGGAGCTGGTGGAAATACAATGAGCATCTATTTTAACACAAGTAACGGTGTTAGATTTAACGATGTATCAAGTGTATCTACAGCAGATGTTGACGCATCTAATGGAACAGTACATATTGTAGATGCAGTAATAGGCTTACCAAGTATAGTAGATCACGCTGTTGCTAATCCAGGTTTTAGTAATTTAGTTGCTGCCTTAGGAGCTGCAGATGGAAACTTAGTAGGTGTACTTACTGGAGCTGGTCCATTTACAGTATTAGCACCAGACGATGCTGCTTTCAATACATTTTTAGATGGAACACCTTTAGGAGATGTACCTACAGATGCTTTAGCAAATATCTTATTAAACCATGTACTTGGAGGAACAATTACTTCAACAGACTTAGTTGGTTTAGGAAACAATTACACAAATACGTCTGCAACTGGACCTGGAGATAACGCAATTAGCTTATACTTTAATACTGATAGTGGTGTTCGTTTTAACGGAGTATCTTCTGTAGCTACAGCAGATGTTATTGGAACAAATGGAATTATTCACGCAGTAGACGCTGTTATAGACATTCCATCTATAGTAACATTTGCAACTGCAGATCCAAACTTTTCGACACTAGTAACTGCTTTAACAGATTTGACTCCTGCTACAGATTTCGTAACAACGTTATCAACAGCAAACGGAACAAGTCCAGCACCTTTTACAGTATTTGCACCAACTAATGATGCTTTTGCTGCTTTAGCTGCTATACCTGCTGAAGATGTTTTAACTCAAGTGTTATTACACCACGTATTGGGAGATGCTAATGTTACATCTGGTGATTTAACAGATGGTATTTCACCAACAATGCTAAACAGTCAAGCTATCACAATCAACCTACCAGGAACTGGCGATAACATCGCAGATGTTACTGATGGTGCAGGAAATACAGATATTGGTATTATTGCTGTTGATGTACAAGCTGGAAACGGTGTCATCCATGTATTAAACAAAGTAATGTTACCTTCTAATGATTAAATATAACCATAGG
>CAJQOA010000122.1 GCA_905479815.1 uncultured Psychroserpens sp. | reverse complement strand
AAATTGGTGAGGCTATGAAAAACCAAAGAAAGAAGAAAGAATAATACTTCAATTTATTCTAATTCAAAAACGACTCAAAAAGACACTGCGCTTTTTGGGTTTTTTTTATATCTTAATTTTTTTAGATTTAGGTGCTTCCTTAATCTCTTCTCTTTCTTTTCCTAGCCATGGAAACGACAAAGACGTACTTGAAAACGTGGTTCCAAAATTAATATTTGCATGGTATACCTGGCTAAGTGCATCTCTAACTTGATGTTCTGTCAATTCTTTTAAAGGGTGAATAAATACAGCCCACAAAACACCTTCTGAAACCGCATATTTTACATCTAACGCTGTATGAAAATTTGCAACTAAAGCAGCCTTTATTAATTTATCATCTAGTGAGTTAGAATCTGCTATAGGTGAAATAATTCGCATTCTATTGTGAGTTGAATCTGTAAAAGAAACCAACTGAACCTCTTTAACAAAGAACTGCCAAGCTCCTTTATTACCTTGAATTGAATCACTAATAGATGTATATATGTCTTGAAGTTTGTCATTATTCATCTCTTGTGAAAAAGACAACATAGGTAACAGCATTAAGGTAAAGATGATTTTTTTCATGTTGTGTTTATTTTGTACTTAAGTCGCAAAAAGACCAACATACAAACAACATAGAACGATATTTATTTAAACGGATGCCTTTCTTCCCAGTCTCTAATTGGATTGGCGTATTTCACCACAAGTTTTAAAACCGTGTTAGCAATCACATTATTAGTGTGTTTCAAATACAAATGCATATTATGCGGTTTTGCACCTATAGAGCTTTTAATTTCCATTGCTGTTCTTGCAAAAATCACTTCTTTATAGTTGTTATCAATACCAAAGGAAGCCATATCAAACAACATATTAAGATACATTTGGTGTTGATGCTGAAGCTCTTGCTTATAGCCTAAAAAATAAGTCTCTAGTTTACTATGATTCAAAATTAAAGTATAGAACCCAACAAGTTGATTGTCTATGAAATAACCACATAATTTAAAATCATCTTTAAGCTCCAGTTTCAAATTATAAAAATGAGTTTCATGAAGTTTAAACGAGTTAACTCCTGCGTTATCTGATACATTCTCATATAATTCATATAATTGATCACTAAGAGAAAGCACCTCATCAATAGACAGCTCTTTACGCGCAATGGTATCGCTCTTTTTTTGAGCTGTTCTATAACGACTTCTATACTTTTTTTTGAAGGTAGACACGTAGTCTTGTGGTGAGTCCCAAATGGGTTTTACCTCAAAAATCATGTTAGGTTGCACTTGTGCTTTGTATAATTTTTCTCTTCGGAAAAAGGCTTTACTCGTATGAATAGCATCATTCTCAAAATAATCTTTAAAGCCAATAATGCGTATTTTCTTATTATGAATGGTTTTGATTTGTTTTGATAATGCTTTTAAACCTTGTGATATGGTGTCTAAAAACTCGTCTTGTGTTATCTCTTTTGAATTAAAGTATAATCCATGTTGACCAGTATGCATTAAATTACCAACGATAAGCGCATTTCCTTTAACAATTTTTGAAATGAGTATTTTTCCGCAGCGTTTAAAAAATTTGTTTGATGTTTTCCTAAACACATCTTCAAAATACATTTCAACACGTTGAATAATAGCGATACCAACTAAAGTTTCCGAAGAAAATACACCAAGAAAATGAGTTGAGATATTGGTAGGGGTTGAATTCTCAAGAGCCCTAAGAAAAGGCCTTTTTAAAAAAAGGTCTTCAACCAGAAGCGCATCCCAAGACTCAGGTAAATCGTTTACAGAGTTGTATAATTTGTAGTGTATCAATGAAAAAGTTAGAGGCCGAAAATTACGATTCTCAGCCTCTAATTATGTTAAATCTTTATAAAAATTTTAATTCCATCCACAAAGAATTGCTCCCATTACAGCTAATGTAACAATCCAATATCCTGAATTAATAAAAATATATTTTGCACTTTTGCGTTCAAATAAAGCAATAGTACCAATAATAGGTAAAGCACCAAACACACCAAACAGAATGCCGTGAAATGCACCATGTTTAAATGTTCTATACGCTGTTCCATAATCTGCCATAAAGGCTTCAAATGAAGCTTTTGCTGTTTCTGGTTCTCCTCCAACCATACCTAAAGCTCCCCATTGGTGATTTGTAAACTGCATTAATACTACTGCTAAAAGCGAAGCAAACACTAATGATAAGCCAAAAATGATGGCCATATTTCCAGATTTCATTTTTTCTAATGTCATTCCAGATTCGCGCATCCAAACATTCCCAAATACTTTTGGGTTATACCAAATAGCTCCAATAACCAAAGCAGCAACTGCTGCAACAGGTATCGCTAATGGCTCGATAGGTAATTCCATAATTTTTTGATTTAATTGTTAGTTTGTTAAATGTACAAAAAAACCTCAAAATGGTTTTTTTTGAGGTTTGTGATATGGTTTAAAGACTACTAAATAGCGTTTGCCTCAGCAACTAAAAGTTGATTTTTATCGTCTTTAGCTTTAGAAATAAAATCGTTAATAGCTTCGTTTTTTTCTAATCCGTTGTTTAATAAAACACCCAAACTTATCATTGTTATTATTCTGGTTCCTGCTTTTTTCACTGAAGTTCCAAAGAGCGCTTCCACATCTTCATAAGAAATGCTTTTGGCTAATTCTTGAATTTCAGCTTTAGCCTTTTCTCTTTGGTCATCTTGCATTCTATCATACTTTTTACCGTATGATTTTATCTGCTCTATTGCCGAACGTTTATTTTGTTGTTGCGGTTTGTTATTTTGATTCTGTTGCTGTTGTGGTATTGGTTTTTGCTTTGCCCAAGAATCTCTTAAACCAACAATTTTATTAAAAACCAATTGATCTACTTTAGAATCATTATCCACATTAAAATAACCTAAACGTTGAAATTGAAAACGGTCTCCAATACTAGACTCAGCAAGACTAGGTTCTACATAAGCTTCAATCGTTTTTAAAGAATTTGGGTTTATAAACTCCATAAAGCCTTTGTCTTGATGGCTATCTGGAGCTTCATCCATAAACAAACGGTCATACTCTCTAACCTCAGCTTTTATAGCGTGTTTAATTGACACCCAATGCAAGGTTCCTTTAACTTTCTTTTCAGTATCTGTTGTGTAGGTGCAGTGAATTTCGGTAATGTTTCCATCTGCATTTTTAACGACACTTTCTGCTTTTATGATGTATGCGTTTTTAAGACGCACTTCTCCTCCTAATTTCAGTCTAAAAAATTTATTACTTGCTTCTTCTTTAAAATCTGCTTTTTCAATATAAATTTCCTTAGAAAAAGGAACTTTTCTAAAACCAGCACTATCATCTTCTTGATTGTTTTCAGCCTCTAGCCATTCTACTTTATCCTCTGGATAATTGGTAATAATCACTTTTATAGGGTCTAAAACCGCCATCACTCTTGGTGCAGTATAATTTAAATCTTCACGAATACAAAATTCTAATAACGAGACATCAATCACGTTTTCACGTTTAGCAACACCAACTTTTTCTATAAATGTTCTTATAGAATTTGCAGTATAACCACGACGTCTTAAACCTGAAATTGTCGGCATTCTTGGATCATCCCATCCAGAAACGACACCGTCTTCTACTAATTTGAGCAACTTACGCTTACTCATAATAGTATAACTAAGATTTAAACGCGCAAATTCACGTTGTTTAGGCTGCATTGGTAACTCATTAGCGGCATAACCATACACATGCTCCTTAAACCAATCATAAAGCTCTCTATGAGGCTTAAATTCAAGAGAACATAAACTGTGAGAAATTTGTTCTATATAATCACTTTCACCATGCGTCCAATCATACATTGGGTAAATACACCAATCATTTCCTGTTCTATGGTGATGCTTCTTTAATACACGATACATCAAGGGGTCACGCATGTGCATATTGACATGTTGCATGTCTATTTTTGCTCTTAAAACATGTGAACCTTCTTCAAACTCTCCAGCTTTCATTCTTCGGAAT
>CAJQOA010000121.1 GCA_905479815.1 uncultured Psychroserpens sp. | reverse complement strand
CGTGTAGGTTCCATCTAAAACAAATGCATTATCTGTTGTTGTTGTAGGTGATGGTGCATAAGGAGTCCAAGCACTATTAGTGTAAATCAAATCACTTGAACCAATTATAATAACTGTATAATCTTCAACCTCTCCATATTGGAAACCTTCACATGGGTCTGGTATATCATTCCATTTCATAGACACTCTCATTCTTGTTTTTGTATCTAAAGCACTTGCAGGTATAGTAAAACTGCCACTTGCAGGCACAGTAGTTGAAGGCGCTATAGAAACGACTTGCTCGCCAGCATCTTCAAAATCTCCATCTTTATTATAATCAATCCATACAGAATAAGCTTCTGGGTAAGTAGTCCCTGTCCATGTTGGTGTTATTGTTATTGTATGAGCTGTTCCTTTTCTCAACACTGTTGAAATAGTTGTAAAATCACTGTAATTTTGTGAACCAGACACATTATCTATATCTACAAGCTCAACACGACTAATAAATTCTTCTGAAGAATCAGTACTTGCCGAATCACAATAATCATTGTCAACTTCTAAAGTAACGAAAGTCAAAGTCGTTGAATAATCTGAAACTCCAGTAGTAGAACATTTACTACGAACCTCAACTTCATACTGCGTAAATGGCGCAAGACCAGTTAGTGACTGAGAATTCACAGTGATATCTAAAATATCAATCCAAGTTAAACTTCCAACTTCACGATATCTAAAATCATATTCAAATGGTGCTAAATCATTCCAAGTAATTGTTGCTGCAGTATCTGATATTGAAATTGCATTTAGACTTGTTGGAACTATTGGAGCTGTTCCTTGATTTTCCCATGTACATGATGTATTATCAAATTGATAATCATCCCAACAATTGGTTGCTGTTGGTTCTACTGGTTGTATCCCTGATACTTCCCATAAACATGTACCTGTATTAAATGAGGTTGTTTCCCAACATTCTAATCCTGTTGGTTCTACTGGCTCTGTTCCTTGGTTTTCCCAAGCACACGTTGTATCATTAAATTGATAATCATCCCAACAATTTACGACTGTTGGTTCTAACGGTTGTGTTCCCGTTACATCCCAAACGCATGTAGTAACATTAAACGTTGCTGTTTCATAACATTCAGTGGTTGGTTCTGGATCTTGTGATCCATTAATTTCCCATTGACATGAAACCGTATTATAACTTGTAGACTCCCAACAATTAGAAGTAGTTGGCTCATCCTGAAGTGTTACTGTAACAACAGCTATACAAGTATCAACATTTCCGTTGGTATCAGTAACCGTTAAAGTAACATTGTTTAAGCCTTCATCTATACAAGTAAAAGATGTTTGTGAAGCAACAATTGTTGAAATACCACAGTTATCTGTTGAATTATTATTTATTTGAGCGGCAGTAATTGTTGCATTCCCAGTACCATCTAATTGCACTGTAATACTTTGACATATTGCCACTGGGTTTTCTGTATCAAGTACAACATTTACTGTAAATGATGCAATCGCTATATTTCCATTTCCATCATTAGTTGAGTAACTAATTGTTGTAATTCCTGAAGGAAAAATATCACCACTATTTAGACCAGTTACATCTGTTCTTGTTGGAGTTAATCCTGTTGCACAATTATCTGTAACTGTAGGATCTGTCCATGTAGGTTGATTGTTTCCGCAGGTAAGTATAAAACTTGTTGGTACGTTGACAAACTCTGGATCAATTTGATCTAAAACTGTAACAGTTGCTACACAAGTATCTGTTTGATTATCTGCATCAGTAACCGTTAATGTTACATCAACAGGTATTCCTATATTAGAACAGTTAAATGTATCAATATCTATAGCGTAGTTTGTAATGGCAACATCATCTGTTGAACCACCATCTACATCTGTTGCAACTATGGTTGCGTTACCTGAAGCATCTAATTGTACATTGATGTTTTGACATGCTGCAACTGGTGCTTCTGAACCAGCAACGTCTGATGTTATTCCAAAGTTATCTAATGAAATATCACCTTGCCATCCTGTTGTTCCATCAGAACTCGTTGTTGCACTAAATCTTAATTTCACGGATTGCCCATCATATAATGATAGATCTACAATTTGAGTTTTCCATGCTTCAGCATGACTACTTTGTTGAGCTCCAGTTAAGGTATAATCTGTTAAGGTTGTATAAGTTGCACCATTATCTATACTAACATCAACAGTTAATACTCCAATAAAACCACCAAACATATGATAGTCAAATGTTAACGCTGCATTTTCTCGTCCAGTAAAATCTAAACAAGGACTTACCAATCTCGCAACTTTACTTGGAAAGTTTGGATTTGAAGCTTCAATAAAAACAAAATAACTTCCATCTGAGGCTAATGAAGGCCCTGTGTCTGCTGAAGGTGTAGAATTCCCGTCACCTTCCTGTTGCTTATTAGTCCAATCAAAGTCATCACCTGAATCGTTTGTCCATAAACCAAAAGTGTTTTCAAAACTCTCAGAATAAGGAAAAGAACTTATAGATGGACCTGTACATGGTACAGGAGTTGCAGTAGTAAAATCTACAATAGTAGCATATGCAGATGTAGTTGTTGCACATCTTGACCTTACACGAACCTGATAATCTGTTGATTCTAATAATCCAGTAATTAAATAATTGTTTGTAGTAAGATCTGTAATTGTTGTCCAGCCTGCTGCACCTGACCCTGTTACTCTATATCGAATATCGTAAGTTGCTGAAGGAACATTATCCCAATCAACATCTGCACTATTAGTTGTAATACTTGACACGCTCAGTCCTGTTGGAACTGTTAAAACACAAGGCGCTGGTTTACTTATAATTTTAAAATCATCAATAAAAAAACCATCGTTAGTTGTAGAATAGTTTTCATTAACATTACGGTTGTCTGTTCTAAAATTAAATCTAATCTTAGCATTTGACGAACTTAGTATTGACGCATACGTGTTGTCAATTGTAATTTCTTCCATAACCCAATTATCCAAACGATCTCCATCATAAATTTGACCTAAACTGTTATTTTGAAAATTAGGATTATCACCAGTAGCACTTTTATTATCATGGCTAGTAGTTGCGCTTGTCGCGTTTGGTTTTGTATAATTTCCGCAAAGAGAGATCCAAGTTGATCCATCATCTGGAGATCCTAAAACCTCAACAAAATCATAATTTCTCTCAATATCCCATTTGGTATAAAACTGTATAATAACTTCTTCAGAATTTGAAAAATCATAATTAGCAGTTGTTGTTAATGTTTTAGTTACATTATTAGAATAAGTTCCTGTACTTAATGCATTAGTACCAGAATAAGAATCATTTGTTGTATTATTCCAACCACCAGATTGGGTCCAACCTGTTAATCCATTTGCATCTGGATCATGATCAAAAAGAAGTGTTGGTTGATATAACTTTTCATAATTAGCCTCATAGATAATCCCATCATCATTTGATAGTTTAACATTATACTCTATTAACTCATTAGCAAGAATAGATGGGTTTAAATTTAATGTTGCAGTTACTGTTCTTTGAGTAAGCACTGCCATTCCTGTTTCCGCTGATGGTGAAGTGATACTTGCAATATTAGCAGATATTGGTGTGACAGTTACAGTGAAATCACTTGCTGTTTGACCAATACGTTCAATACCAAAATCTAGATTAGCTGTTGTACTGGTAATACTACTCTGTGTTAAATCATGAAACTTAGCATATTTCCCACCATAATAAGCAGTTGCTAAAGATATTCTCATAGATTGTTTTGCAATTGGAACTATTGTACTTGGAGTTGGCCAAAAACCTTCGCCACCATGCTCTGGTGTTGTTGCAATAATTGCTTGACCAGAACCAGTAGATCCATTGTTATCTGCTACGCCACCCATCATCCAATCATCTGGTAAACCATTAGATTCGTAAAAAATAGTAGCTCCATACAGATACCTATTGTATCTCGTCATTTCTTCATGCCATTTGTAATATTCATCTTCACGGCCTGAACTATCTGTTGGTTCACCACCATAAGGGTGTGGTACAGAATTAGCAAAAGAGTGATTCCAAACTGCAGATTTAATATTTCGAGTATTTATAAAATCTACCATAATCTGAGTTTCTGGTTCAGACTCTGCGCTAGGACCTCTGTAAGTTCCACCTGTAGGTGTTCCAGAAGAACCAACGTTATTATAATTCCAATAATAATCAAAGTTTCTATTTAAATCAACACCTCTAGTGGTAGTAGTATTAGTTGTCCCTCCTGTAAGCGGTCTTAAATTTTTACGTTGAAATTGACCACCATCATCGACTAAACCATCGGCTACAGCATCTAAATGTTCATTCCATCTTAAACCATCTGGGTTTACAACAGGTACAAAATATAATTCGTTATTATCTACTAATTCTTTTATTGCAGGATCTGTATTATAGTTTTCAATAAGATACCACATGAAATATATGTTATTCATCAATGCACTAACCTCTCTAGAATGAATCATTGAAGTAAATAACATTTGAGGCTTAGAACCTTCACTAGTTGTGCTTTCGTCTCCTGTGATTCTTATATACCAAAGCGTTTCTGGATCCCAACGCGTATTTCCTTGTCCTACATAAGTTGCTGGACCATTATTTTGAGGATTTGTAATTGTTGTCGCTGGATTACCCCAGGTTTTTTGTCCTGTTGAAGACGCATTTGCTTTAACTGATACAATATTTAAACCATTACTTTGAGAATAGGTACGCATATCGTCCAACTCGTCTTTCACTTCTTGAAAGGTTAAACATCCTGCCCAATTACCTAAATTAAAATTTGTTGGCTCTATAAAATCAATCTCATCACACTCAGCATATTGAATAATGTTATCCATCACAACACTTGATACAGACGATTTTTGCATTGCTGCAGAATTTCCAGCTGATTTAGCTGAACTCAACTTCGCTTTAGCTTTAGGCAGATCTAAACGAGCTCTTTCAGAATAAAAGTCTGACATGTCATCAATCTCTATTGTAAATTGAATGTTCTCTGCAATTAAAGTGTTAATCTCAGATTGCGATAATTCTATAATCACATCTTGGCCGTGGTTTTTAGACCCACAGCTTAAATCAATACCATTTGAAGCAATTTTATGAATTGTAGTTTCAGTCGGTTGACTAATCTTGATTCGTGAATATCGCTCTTGAGAATAAGAAATTTGCGCGCATGAAAATAGCAACACAATTAAGCAGGTAATTTTTTTCATAATGTAGGTTAATTAATAATAGGTCAATTAATCGTGTGCAATATATTACTTTAATTTAATTTTTATCCATAAAACGCATAAAATTACGTTGAAATGCATGTTTTAAGACAATATTAACATAAAAACGAGTTATTAGTTATGTTAATTACAAAATGCGCCATGC
>CAJQOA010000120.1 GCA_905479815.1 uncultured Psychroserpens sp. | reverse complement strand
AATTTACTTTCTTCACTCATATTTATCCATATTGCTCTCCAAATTTATCTTTCACTTTTTGGAGTACTTTTTTAATATCTTGTTCTTTAGCTTTAGGAAAGATAAGTAAAACTTCGTTTTTATCTACAATTATATAATCTTGAAGCCCATCTACAACAACAACTTTATCACTAGAAGTCCTTATCATATTACCCGATGCATCTTCTGTTAATGTTTTTGCATTAACTACAGCATTATTATTTTCATCCTTGTCAAGTTTATCATATAAACTTCCCCAAGTTCCAAGATCATTCCAGTCGAAAGTCGCTGGGATTACATAAATATTTTCACTCTTTTCCATTAATGCATAATCCACAGAAATATTCTCGGCCTTACCGTAATTATCTCTAATAAAATCATCTTCAAACTCAGTATTGTATACATTATACCCTTTTTCAAAAAGCTTATATAACTCTGGCTGATTTCTTTGAAATGCTGTCAATACAGATTTTACACTCCACATAAAAATTCCTGCATTCCATAAAAAATTTCCTTGACTTAAAAATGATTTAGCTGTTTCATAATTTGGCTTTTCTCGGAATTGCTCAACAGGTTTTATAGATACCTCTGATGAATTATCGAATTCTATATAACCATATCCAGTATTAGGAAATGTTGGTGTTATGCCCAAAGTCATTAAAGCATCGTTTTGAGAACAAAAATTAAAAGCCTCTTCAACATTTTGAGTAAAAGCATTTTGATCTTCAATCCAATGATCACTTGGCGCAACAATCATAATAGCGTCTTCATTTTCTTTCTTAATTTTTAATGAAGCATATAATATACACGGTGCTGTATTTCGCATTTCTGGCTCTAATACAACCTGCCTTTGGGTTAAAGAAGGTAATTGCTCAAAAACCAAATCATTATACCTTTCATTTGTAAGAATGAAGATATTTTCTTCAGGAATTATATTTGCTAATCTTCTAAACGTATTTTGAATCAAAGTTTCACCGGTACCTAACATATCATGAAACTGCTTAGGAAAATCTTGAGTACTTACTGGCCAAAAACGAGAACCAACTCCACCTGCCATTAGTATGGCGTAATAATTTTTATTTTTCATTCTTCTAATAATTCAACTTCAGCATTAGGATTAAACAAATACAATTTACCTGTTTTTATCTCCAAACATTCAAAGCGTGTTCTTCTTTTATTACCCTTTATAAAAACTTTACCGTTGTAAAGCTTAAAGGCTTGACCCAAAGATACGTCATAAACGTAAGTTTTATCATTGGGCTCGCTGAATTGCTTTAAGGCTAAGGCGAGCTGCAAGTCTGTGTCGCTAGACGCTTTTGGATTCTTAAAATGTTTTGCAAGTAATGGTAACAAATCCATCGGAAATATATCAGGACGCAAAAAGGGTAACATTAAATGTTGAAACGTATACTTCCATTCTTTGCCATGTGGTTTTATAAATCGTCCATACTTATTGTAAGTTTCAAAATGTGCAATCTCATGAATTAATGTAATTAAAAACCGATATGGGTTGAGATTAGAATTAACAGTTATTTGGTGTCTATTATTGGGCAGCTGCCTATAATCGCCGTGTCTAGTTTTTCGTTCTGATTTAATTTTAACAACAAGATTATCCATTGATAATAAATCTTGAATACCTTTATGTGCATGTTCAGGAATGTAATCAAGTAATTTATTTTGCATTTATAGAAGTCAAAAAAATATTTAATTATTTACTACAATCATTGTACTCTTGCTATTAATTCTGAGTACATACAAACCTGTTGATGCATTTAATAATTTAATTGAAGTTGTATTGTTTTGGTTATTAAAACTTCTATAAATATTAAGTTTTCGCCCTCTTATATCAAAAACGTTTATAGTATCTATATCTCTAGTATTTGTAATAAACACTTCACTATCTAATGTTGGATTTGGGTAAATAACTTGTTCTAATTGTTCAGGATTTAAAACATCTACTGAAGGTTGAAAGTATGGAAGTGCAAACTCGAATGTTTGATCCGCTACTATTTGACCAATAAATCTACCTGGAATATCATCGGCTGGAGGATGAATACCTCCCCAAATACGGGATAAACTGGTCTGATCTGAAGCATCTCTATATGTAGCCCATTGTAAAACTACATCTTGAGATGGCCCTTCTTCAAACACTAAAAATTCATTTTTCTTAGCAACAAATTCTCCTATCCCACCAGGAAAAAAAGGATTTCCTGTAAGTTTTGTAAGTATTTCTGAAGCAGCTCTTGAATATGTTGAGTGTCCAGAAACATATCCAGCAAATGGTGGTGTAACAAAAGTTGGACGCTGGTATGGGTACCAATTTTCTGCCAAGATCCAACCAACACCAGCAGTATCTGTATCGGGATCATTTATAGAATCGTGACCTCTCCATGTAAACAATTTAATCTTACCAATATTTTGGCCAAAGAAGCCAGCTAAAGGGTCACCTGACTCAACTAATTCTATATATCCATCAATTAATTTAAATCCTGAAACACTATAATTTGGCAAATTTGGATCTGTACTTTGACCTTGTTCAGCCCCCATGTACCGTATAGCAGAAATAGGTCGGATATAATCATACCATCCTTTTACACTCCAAGAAGAAATTGCAGAATCGTGCATTGCTCCTCCCAATATAAAATAGGCTTTCACATCCCATTCTAATGGGTTTAAAATATCGCCTTCTCCTTGAAAACGTTTTTCAAATTCAGGGTGGTCATTAACATAATTTAAAATAGTATACCAATGCCCTGGTGGCGTTTCAGAATCTGGGCCATCTGCCCAAAACTCGGCTAAAACCCTTGTGTAATCACCCCGAGGCACCATATTGGTTTCATAAGATGCTTGAGTAATAGGATTAATATTATGACCTGTACCTATATCTCCACCTTCAAAGAAATTATAGAATGTTGGGTATTCTTGAAATGATGTTGGAAAATTTTCAATAGCGGTATTCCCAATAGATTTTGGCGAAATATCCCACATAACACCATCATTAGTATCTAAATGAGATTGCCAGACAGAAACCATAGAAAATCCCCATTTATACTGTTCACTAATTTCATCTTCTGAAGAAGTATTTATTAATGGTGGTGAAGAAGGATCATGATATACTCTGTAACTATCACCACCTCTATTATATATTGTAACATCTTCTTCTTGTAGTGCAAACCCTTTTACATTTCCCCATTCAGGGCTTAGAAACTGTGGCACATTACCATCTACAACATTACCACCTTGATCAATAAAAATATCTAAACCCAAAGGTTGCCATCTATTTGGATCATTTAATGGTGAATTATTAGATGCCTCTAAGTTGTATGCCTGATTAACGGGTTCATAATAGGCATTATCAAATCCAGTAGCTTCTCGAGAACCATCTTGCAAACCATAATCTATTATTGTTCGGGCAACATAATTCCCCAATGCTCCTGCATCTCCATTTTCATAAAGCAGAGAAGTAAATGAAGTATCATAACCCAAGCTTTCCATCAATAAATCTATTCGTTCTTGATTAGCATTTGCCCCCGGAGAATTTTGAAAACGATAAGAAAGCAATCTATACATTGCATAGCTTATTGCTTTTTTAAGAGAAACTTCACTGGACTCTTCTGGTATAAACTCTTCAAGATCACTAGTGAAACCATTAACGGTATTTCCTATTAAGTATGGTGTTGACTTGTCTTTATTATAGATTGCCCAAATATCATACATAGCTGAACTGGTATGAAACAAATTACGAGCATGTATTGTTGGTCTTGCAAAATCTCCTCTTATGGCATTAAGTAAAGTTTCGTTCCATAAACGTGCTATGGATATATCCTCAGGAAGGTTTGTAGCAGACAGGTTCACTAAAATTGAAGTTGTTAAACTAGAGCATTGACTGTCAGATTCTGTTACTGAAACTTTACCCTCAATTTCTAATTCCCATAATACAGTAATTGTGTCTGTTCCTTGTCCGTTAATTATATTTCCGCCTTCTACTTCCCATAAAACAGTTGCCTCTTGAGAAACTGGATAAGTGTAAGATTCTTCAATATAATATGAAGCATTTGTACTTCCAGTGATTTGCTGTGAATCTAGAAATGTACACGTCCCATCATCTAAAGTAGCCATTGGGTTATAGCTACACGAAAC
>CAJQOA010000119.1 GCA_905479815.1 uncultured Psychroserpens sp. | reverse complement strand
AAATTAAGCATCCCTCGTTCAAGCTCTGATGGTTGTATGTTTTTTAGCATATATCCCTTTGCTCCATTTTTTATCATTTTGATAATGCTTTGATCATCATCTTGCATACTCAACGCCATTATTAAAATGTTTGGATGCGTTATTTTTAACCACTGTGCTGTTTCAAACCCGTCCATGACTGGCATGCTTATATCCAGTAAAATAATATCAGGCAGAGGTTTTGTTTTTATTTTTTCTTGTAAGTCTAATCCATTTTCGCAGATATGAATAACTTCAAATTGCTGAAAATTTGAAATAATGCTTTTTAATGCATTTGCAATTAAAATATGGTCATCAACAATAGCTAGTTTATATGTCATTTTAAATAGGGATTTCTACAGTTAGCTTTGTACCATTTATCGTATTACTCTTTAATTTAAAATCGCCTTTAATCATTTTAATTCGTTTTTTCATATTCTTAAGCCCAATACCATTGGTTTGAATGTTTTTAACATCAAAACCTTTTCCATTGTCTTTTAAAAGTAACGTCAATGTGCTTTTAGTATTAAAAATTGAAATATGTATTTGAGTACATTTAGAATGTTTGATACTGTTTTGCAAAAACTCTTGAGTTACCCTAAGCAAAATACTTTTCTTTTGATATGAATTGAGTTCTATATCCAAGGTACTACTAAATATAATATCGTGTTTTTGTAACACCCTTATCTTTTTGCATTCTTCATCTATTAATTCTGTAATTGAGCTATTCTCAACAGTATCATCGGTTAAAGACTTTGATAAATGCCTTAATTCTGTAAGAGACTCATTAATGATATCGTTGATATTATTAATATTATCTGTAATTTGTTCTGTTTTATTTTCGAAAACCAATTGTTGCAAATACAAGCTTGATAAAGTGAGTTTCTGTCCAATATTATCATGTATTTCTCTTCCAATATATTTCATTGTTTGGCTTTGAATTTCCATTTGAGTTTTCAATAATTCCTTTTTATGAAGTACATCAATAGTCTCTAACTCTTTTAAATGTGTTCGTTTTTTTATACGATATTGTCTTATAAAAAGAATGATTGCTCCAATGAAAGCAATAAAAATCACATTAAAGATGATTAACATTATTTTAAACGATGCTTCCCCCATATAAATGATGCTGCAAATAATAAATACATTGCATAATTAGATAATAAAAAATACATATAATACATGTTCCAGACACTTATATATTCTTTTGTTGAAAGAATTTCTGAAAAAGCAAAATATGGATAAGTGCCTATGTAAAATAGTATAACACCTGCATTAATATAAAACATTTTATTCTCTTTAAACTTAAGAATATTATCGTTTTTTATTTGCTTAACAAACTCCATAACTACAAGGAAAGCTAGAAGCGTTGTTCCAATAGTTAAGTTAATTGAGTTCACAAATTTTATTTTTCCGTAATAAAATTCTATTGGTATATAAGTTAATCCATAAATAAATATAAATGCATAAAAAAGCTTTTTATTATTCAGAGACTTAAATGCATAGAGCCAAAAAAGAAATAAATATTGAACTGGTATCCCTATAAATGAATAGTAGTAATAACGAATGTTTGAATTATGATCTAGTGAAAATACATTAAAAGTCCAAATCACTTCTTGAGCAAGAATAAACACTAAGTACACCGAAAACCATCTCCAATATGAATTTTTCAATCTAAAAAAGTATATAAAACCAATTAGGGCTGAGAGGAATTGTAGCCCTAAAAGAATCTTATGCATGTTTGGATAGTAATTCAATACAATTAATTATTAAAACCAAATCCACTATCAGAATTAGGTGGAAATAAACCACCGTGATTTTGCGCAACTGTTGAAGAACTGCCAGTACCAAGTGAACGAGATGATGAACTTGGCATTAAACTCAAGCCAATTGTCGTATTTGTTGAATTTGTATAAATTGGCTGGCTTCCTTCTTGCTGTTGTTCTGTCAATTCATTCATTTGTTTAGTATAAGTCCTTTGGTCATTTGGATTAAAATCAAAATACGTATCGTTTCGTTTAATAGTTGGCATCAACAAAAGAGTATGCTTATTTTCATACTGCTCCGTTATTGGATCCCCACGAAAACCATCTAAAGCGTTTTTATAGCTAATTGTTCCCCATTTACTTTCATCTGGATATTTCGCATAATAAATTCTAATTCCAATATCCTCACTAGAAATAGTACTGTCTTTATCTTTAGTAATAGTTTCTATATGATAGATAAACTTTTTTAAAGTTTCTAAATCAAATGATATAGCTCTAGCATCATTCATAGCAAGGCCACTATTAATTTCACTTAATTGGTTGTCTTGATATCCATCAATCATATCAACAATTAACTTAATAGGTAATTCACTCACTGGTTCTCTAGAATAATTAGAACATATAGTCTTATTCACATAACTATTTAAACCGCTTGTTGACGAACAACCATAAATTATTAATGAAGTAATTGCCAAGAATGCTGATAAAATTAAAAGTCTACTTTTCATAATGTTATATTTTAAGTGGTTAGAATAATTATATGCCAATACAAATAAACTGCTATTTACTAGTATCTATTTAAGTAATGCAACCCTATTACTAAGGGTTAAATACCCCTTTTATATTCCGTTAATTCTACAGCCTTTTTAAGTTCATCACTCCTCAATTAAACTATTGATTATCAGGAGATTTGTAATCATAACACATCAAGTTAAGATAATACAAAACTCAAGATAATGAATACTGAAACACAAAACCAAGAAGAATTTATACAAAATTGGTATGAAACAGCAGAATACGTGCTTACAAATGAAAGTAATCGGCTTTCTAAAGAGGAAATAGATCAACTACTTGCTGAAGCTACTTATAATATGACAGACGAAGAAGCCGAAAGTTTTTTCAAATCATTAGGAGGCATTGTGTCTAAAGGTTTAAAAGTAATAGCTCCAATAGCAAAAGGCTTAGCTCCAATTGTTGGTACTGTTGCTGGAGCTGCAATTGGTGGCCCTATAGGAGCAAAATTAGGTGGCGCTTTAGGTGGTGCTATTTCAAACATGGGAAACAAACCTCAAGCAACTAATCAACCAGCACAACAAGCTGTTGCTAATTCTAATCAAAGACCTGTTTTAGGCGGCGCATTATCAACCAATCAAATCAGTCAAGCCAGCCAACCACAAATGGCAGCTCCTGCTATAAATCAAAGCAACACAAGTCATGCACCTGTTGCTAACCAACTTTTAATGCTTATTAATAATCCAGATTTTTTAATACGATTACTTAGAGCTGTAATGCCTCAAAATTCTACACAACGAACCAGACCTACTGAAGACTTTATTCAAGATATAAATGATATAAAGCAACTTTCAGAACAACTATTAAGCGCCTCATTTGAAGATAATTATCAAGATGATTTTAACACTAATGATTTGCATCAAGAATATCCAGAAGCAATAGATGGGTATTATGACAATGTAAACGAGGAATGCTACGAATGCGCACATTAATAATAAATATATAAACATGGAAAACACAGATTCAATTACAGCAGAATTAATCAAAGACCCTGCATTATCATCAATGATGGACATGCTAAATCAGAACAATACTGGTGACGATTATAAAGATCAGTATCTAGCCATAACTGATGAGTTTAAAAAGCTAAAAAGTGCTTTTATAAAATTGAAAGCAATTAACGAGCAAATCCTATCACTTTATGAAGATTTAAAAGATGATCATGAAGATCTTCTTGAAGAATTAGACGACATACAAAATGCAAATATTAATAATCAATCAATACACAATAATGTTTAATTAAAACAATGAAAACAATGAAAACAACAAATTTTAATCAAAGCGGTACTCAAGACGATTTTGTACCTGTAGAGTCTTTTAACGACGGTATGTATTTAGAAGATGACTTTTATGATGATTTTGACGATGATCTTTATGATGATGATTACGACGAGGACTACGATGATGACTACGACGAGGATTATGACGATGACAACGATGATGATCTTGATGATGATTTTGATGATGATTTTGACGACGATGATTTTGATGAAGAATTAAGTGATGACGCTTCCCCAGAACGTCGTAGAGGCAGAAGACGCAGAAGACGTAGAAGACAAAGAAGAAGAAATAGAAGACGTGCTCGTCGTAGATCAAAACGCGGAAGATCTCGAACTAAAGGGAAAGGTTGTTGCAAGAGTGTAGGTCTATTGAAACGTAGATTCAGAAGAACTGACAGCAAGGTTAAAAAACTTACTTCTGCTCATAAAAAATTAACAATTGGTTTTAAAAAGATTGCGAAAAACCAAGTGAGTTTGAATACAAAGATTGTCAAAATAGACAAGAAATTAGAGACTATGAGTATGATGAATTTAATTAGCGCTATATCTGGTCCTAATATTACGTCTATGAATGTTACAGATGGACAGACAACAAAAGACATAAAAGTAAATTCTACTCAAGCAGATTCTTCAGCAGCATTAATGCCATTACTTCTAAGTGGTGGACTTGGCGGAGATGATAAAGGCGGTATGAACAGTATGCTACCTCTTCTTTTATTAGGAGGTGGAGGAGGAAAAATAGATCCTATGCTACTCGTATTGTTAATGTCTAACAAAAAATAATAGAAATCATGACGAATATATTATTAAATTACTTTTTAACAAATAAAAAGAAAACAGAATTAGAATCTCAAGGAATAGTTGTTCCTCCAGACTTTATGACCAATGGCCTTATGTATGGCATGCTTGCTCCAAATATTCCTTTTTTGGGATATATTATAACAGAAAAAAATGCAAAAGAACTAATAGCTCAAAAAGCACTATTAGATGAAAAAGGGGAAGTGCCAGTGCCAGTGCCAGTAACAGAAAGTGACAACTCTCCTTCTCTTCCTCCGTTAGTTAATATCACAGCGGTAGATCAAAATGGCAATAAATTGAATAGAGCAAATTTTGCATCTCTACCAGCAAAACTAGATTCAAAAGCTGTAGATGATCTCATTGGTCTTTTCAAAGACAAGGTTTTTGATACTGCTATTACTGATGAAAACGGTAATACAAACTTGTTTTATCCTGAAAAAAGAGGCATAACGATAATTTCTCATTATAAAGAGAAGCTATCAAAACTTTATTTTGCTGCTGGAAAAGTTCCTTCAACTTTAGAATACAAAATTGAAGTGCTTCCAGAAGCTACAGAAGAGGTTTGTGTAGATAAAACTCAGAATGTTACTAAGAGTCGAAACACAAAATAGTTTGTTATGGATCCCGCTTTACAAATACTAATAGAGGGTCGAGCTACAGATGAAATAGAAGTCATAGCACGATTAAGAAAACCAGATATAGTACCAGAAAAATTTAGAGTAATAACTCAATTTGATACTATTGTAACTGGAAGAATTAATCGACGTGATATCTACAACATCTGGGCAGATAATAGAATAGTGAGCCTTAAAGCACCACGTTCTATTAACTTAGCAAGACATTATGAAACTCCAAAAATTGTAAAGCCAATTAATGAAGAGCTTCAGGAAATCAAATTTCCTGAAGCCTCTTTTAATAAGCAAGTCGCCGTAGGAATTGCAGATTGGGGATTTGATTTTACTCATCCCAATTTTAAAAATGAAGATGGAACTACTAGATTTCTATCTATTTGGAACCAATCAGCTCAATATGATGGTCATAATAGATATGGTTATGGTAGTATTTATACCAAATCTCAAATAAACAAAGCGTTAAAGTCTAAGTTCCCATTTAAAAAACTAAACTACCATCCTGCTATTGCTGACTCAGGAACAGGAAGTCATGGTACACATGTTTTAGATATAGCTGCCGGAAATGGAACTATTGGAAACCAAGGAAATGCACCAAATGCAGCCCTTGTAGCTGTACATTTAGGGACTTCAAAAGTATCTGAAACCTTATCGTTAGGAGATCAAGGAAGGCTTTTAGAAAGTGTACATTTTATGCATCATATTGCTAAAAAAACACCTTTAGTGATAAACTTAAGCGTAGGTAGTCATGGTGATGCTCATAGAGGGTTAACACTAGTAGAACAAGCATTTGATAAATTTCTATTGCAAAATAACGGGAGAGCAATTGTTCAAAGTGTTGGTAATTATTTTAAAGCTAGAGCTCATGCTTCAGGAAGATTAATTTCTGGTGATGAAGATTGGCTTACATGGAAAATCACACCCAATGATTATACAGATAATGAACTAGAAATTTGGTATTCGGGTAAGGATAAATTTAGAGTTGAACTATATAATGAGAATAATAGAAAGGCCTATTCGTCTCCAAATAAAAATGCAATTATATATAATGATGATGGCGAAAAAATAGGAAAGATCTATCATAGAATTAATGAACCAAACACTGGTCTTAATCATATTGATATTTTTCTCTATAAAAACGCCAAACCATTACAATGGAAAGTACGATTATATGGAGAACAAGTTGTAGATGGACGATATCATTCATGGATTGAACGAGATGGATCTATACAAACACAATCGCGTTTCACAAAAGAAGATGTTGAAACTAAAACAACTCTAGGCACAATCTGCAATGGGTTTTATACAATCGCAGTTGGCGCTTTTGATGATCAGAATCCTCAAAAAAAATTAGCAAGTTTTAGTAGTAGTGGACCAACATCAGATGGTAGAGTCAAACCAGATATTGTTGCACCAGGAGTTAATGTAATAGCAGCTAAATCAGCAACAAAACACGAAGCATATTCTGATGGAAAACTGACTTCAAAATCAGGAACAAGCATGGCCTCCCCTTTTGTAACTGGAGCAATAGCCATTTTATTTCAAGAAATGAGCGTCCCTTTAACGATACATCAAACACGAAAATTTCTATTTAGCTCCTTAGATAAACCCATAAATACTGATAATAATGATCGTGTTGGAAATGGATATATAAATATTCAACAACTTATAAATAATATTGAATCTATAACCCATAAAAAAATTAGAGCAATGAGACCACAATCAAACACAAATGATGCTTTTTCTTATAATAGCAATGTAAACGCGTCCAATAATATTTTAGAAACTTATAATAATAGAGTGCAAAAATACATGCCTTATTATTTGTCAATTATCAATAATGAAACGATTGATAATGCAGAAACAATTCCCTCATCTGGACTTAGTTGGCCTGGTGCTACACCTGATCAAATTAACTTTATGAAAAGTGTTTATGATTTTCATGTAAGACGCTCTTCAAGAGGAAGAACCTTTGTAAATGATGTGCCTGCAAATAGGTTAGGAACAGTTGAAGGACGATATAAACTGCAAACACAAGCAGTAGTGCCTGCACAACAAATGCTTCAAGCATTGCGACAAGCCATTAGTACTTCAAGAGCTAATGTGAATGTTCAATTGACAAGTGCTTATCGTTCAGCATCACATCAATTTAGCCTTTGGAATAGATATTTTATTACACGATACTATTCAGAAACTAGAACGCATAGACAATCCCTTTCTGGAGGAGAACATGGTAGAGAAGCCATACAATATTTAGCAAGATATATTGGAGGAAGAGTTGGTGCACCAGGTTTTAGTAATCACAACAGAGGTTTAGCTATAGATATTGGTAATACTGAAAATGGAAGATCTTATAGAAATAGTACTAGACCAGTACATACAACTGCATGGCAAACAACTTGGATTTGGAGATGGCTAACGGCTAATGCAGCTTCTTATAATTTTTATCAAAATGCAAACATAACGGAACCTTGGCATTGGGAATATAGAACCTCTAATTCAAGAGATTCAACGAATGAAAACCTTGTGCTGACTCCAGAATTAAAAGAACAATGGATTAATGAAAAAAAGTTAGAAAAGACGTTCCTGGCAAATGAGACCGCAAATAATATTTGCTTATTACCAATACCAGTTTGGTTTAATGCAACAAACTTCCAAAATAATTTTATTGGAAGACATGGAGCAGTTGCTAATGAAATGCTAGGTAATCCAGCGACACCAGTAACTGCAGATTATTTTGTAATTCATGATACTGCTGGAAGTAATGAGATTTCTAGAACATTTGCTTCACGCAAAGGCATCCATTTATGGTTAAATATTGGAAACGTTATACAAGCAAGAGATTGGGGACAACGTGGAAGTGGTGTAAAGATTGAACGTGGTAATAATGGTTGTTTTGTTCATACTGAGCTCACTCGACATCCACAACTAGATGCTGCTGTTGCTGGTGTTAAAGATGCAGGCACTTATTATACAAACAGACAATATGAGCTTTTAGCTTATGCTTATGTTATTTGTTCTATTAGAAAAGGGAGGTTATTAGAGGTTACTATACATAGAGAAGTAGATCGCTCTGTTGAATATCATACGAGATCAGGTGCCACAACTTATGGACATGGTGACCCTAAACATTTTAATATTAATACCTTTTATAATTTAGTAAACCAATTGTTACAAATGCCTAATACTAATTACACTTTTGGAATACAACATTCAAGAGTTATAGCTCAAGGTGAAAATAACAGAGCTGGTTATACTAACGCATTTATACCTTTTGTTGAAAATAGAACAGCAAGAGCTAATCAATATGGAACAATTTCACATAGAACAAACTCGAGAGGTAATAGAATACCAGGAAATTATGTAGTAAATAATATTAGAGTTAGACGTAGATGTTAATGGTTTTTAATTTGTAAAACTATAATGGCTAGAGTGTTTAAATACATTAATCCTCTAGCCTATCGCTTACAAACTCAACTTGAGTTTTTCCATGAGGTGCAGGTTTATCATCATCTCCAAGATTTACCATGATGATGTTATTTACTGTTAGAATTGTTTCATGAGTCATTTTATTTCGCACTTCACATTTCATAGTTAGTGATGAACGACCAAATTTGAGAACCTCAATTCCTATTTCTATAATGTCTCCTTGCTTTGCTGAGGCCATGAAATTAATTTCAGACATGTATTTAGTGACAATCTTAGAGTTTTCTAATTGTATAATCGTGTATAATGCAGCTTCTTCATCAATCCAAGCTAATAGCTGACCTCCAAATAATGTTTGGTTTGGGTTTAAGTCTTCTGGTTTTACCCATTTTCTTGTATGAAATCTCATTTAATGTGTATTCGTTTATTTGTATTTTAATTTGAAAAGCTAAAAAAGTGTACCATTATCTTCATTTGGTACTTTCAATTCGTAACCTAATTCTTTGTTTAATTTCTTTATAAAATAAGCAGATAATAAAGGTGATTCTTTTTCTATATTTTGATGTATAAAAAAATCAACTTCTTTAATACCTTGCTCCTTCCACTCTTTTAATCTTTCAATCCATTCGTCTAACCTTGAGTAATCACTTTCGTGGTTTGCACCAACATACCTTACAAAAGCAGTTGGATTTGTTAATCTCATATGCATTAAATCTCGTCGTCCAGCTGTGTCTACAATAACATTTGAAATGTTATTTTGTTCTAACAAATCATATAGTTGATTTGCTACAGCGTCATCATTATACCAGTTAGAATGTCTAAACTCTACCGCTAGATCAATTTCTTTTGGCCAATTTTCAATAAAATGCACAACGCGATTAAAGTCTTTAGGTGCAAAATTTGAATGCATTTGAAGAAAGATAGTTCCAAGCTTTTCTTTTAAGTTAATCGCATTGGTTAAATAATTATCTACTACAGCGCTTACATCATTTAAACGTTTCCAATGGCTTATTTCTTGGCTTAACTTTGGAAAAAATTTAAATCCATCAGGTGTTTTATCGTACCATTTAGAAAATTGTTCCGCAGAAAAAATCCTATAAAACGTTGCATTAAGCTCAATTGAATTAAACTGACTAGAATAATAGCCTAATTCATCTTTTGTTCCTCTTGGGTAAAACCCTTTTAAATCGGCTTTATTCCATTTAGCGCAACCAACATACATTTCTGGAATATTATCATCCTTAACCTTATCCAAAACTCTCGCAGTATCTATGTGATCTTGTGGTAAACTTAAATCTAAGTCTTGGGGATTATCAACGCTTCCAAATTTCATGGTTTTTGCTTTTATTCAAAGATATAGGTTTGCTTCTTTAATTTGGAATCTTAAGTATTAGATTATTCAATTTAAGAATTCATAGTTTTAATTTGTTAATAACAACGTTGACAATATAAAAGGCACAAACCATATTCATCTTAGTTTCTTGTTATTTTTAATAAAATTTAAAGCCATGAATGATAGATCTACGAACCTCAAATCAATACGCCCTATTATTGCTTCTGCTCAAGTAAATGAACACATGAGTGCTGATGAGTGCTTTCAGAATGCGACGTTACGACCAATTATAAAAATGCAAAACCACTTGCTAATCGTAGTTTTTAGAAATTATATTTCAAAACGAAAAAATGTGTTTTACGATTTGTCTTTACCAAAACAGTTATTATATATTGAGAATACTATTCAAAAGGATGTGAAGTTTAGAAATTCTATAAAAGGCATGATTATAGGTCAGTTTACTGTAGAGGAATATGAGGTGTATATTCAAAATTCTTCAGCATTAAATAAACGTATGATGAATATCGTTAAAGAACGTTTGGTCAGTAATATTCAATTGTTTAGTCAACCGCTGGCCAAAGCAATTTAGATTATAGATTCTCCATTTAAATTAGTAGTTAGTACATCACTCATATAATCAAAGAAAGGTTTAATAGCTTTAAATGAAGTTATAACATCATCAATAAATTGATCACTTGTCACGTCTTTATCTGTGTACTTTTTAGTAAAAATAAATTGTTTCTTTCTAATAAGATCAATTGCTGGATGCTCTTTATCAAAATCACGAGGTGCCGTTTTTAATTCGTCACCAACAAACTCTCCCCAAACCTCTTTAAATTTTTTATTAGAAATGATGTCTCTAATCTCACTCGCATCTTGTTCAAATTCTCTACGAATACGAAGTAAATCATCTTTGTTAGGTTCCCAAAAACCAGTCGCTATAAATGATTCATTATTTGGCTGAATATGAACATAATAACCACCTCTTAATTCTGGTTTTTTTCTATTGAAAGATCCTCCAAAATGAGTTTTATAAGGCAATTTGTTTTTTGAAAATCTAACATCTCTATAAATTCTAAAAAGTTTAAACCCATCAACAACATCATGAGTGTTTAAGTTTTCATAGATATATTTATAGGCCGCTTTTGCTTTTATTTCTAATGCTTTAAACTCAGGTTTGTGTTCACTAAACCAATCTCTATCATTATTTTTTTCTAATTTTTTGAAGAAGTCTAGAATCTCTTTTGAGAATTTTGGAGTTGCCATGTATTGTTGTTGTTTTCAGAATAAAAGTACAAAAAAGTCTTTATTAAAATTGATTTGATTGCTCATAAAATATGATGGCATTAAATTAAAGCCAGCGCTTTTTCCTAAAATAAAGTAGCATAAAAATCAATAAAACAAACATGAAACCCAGTAAGATAAAGTAACCATTAACAGAGTTGAGTTCTGGCATGTTCTTAAAGTTCATTCCGTAGATACCTGCAATAAAAGTCAAAGGGATAAAAATAGTAGCGATAATAGTAAGCACCTTCATTATCTCATTCATCTTGTTACTTATAATAGTCATGTACATATCCATTAAACTCCAAATCATTTCACGATATAAATCAACAGATTCACTTACTTGAATGATATGATCATATAAATCACGTAAATAACTATGTGTTTTTTCTTCTATAAATGTACAATCGGTTTTTTCCATGCGACTTATAACTTCTCGCAAAGGATAGATTGATCGTCGCATTTTTAGAATTTCTTGTTTCAATTTCTGAATTTGACCTGGAGTACGATCATCTGCATCTTTAGACTGAAATAGTGAACCTTCTAAATCTTCAACTTTATCACCTAAAACTTCTATCACAGTAAAGTAATTATCTACAACGGCATCCAAAATAGAATACATCAAATAGTCAGATCCTTGTGCACGAATTCGTCCTTTTGCAGAATTTAAACGTTCTCGCAAATCATCAAACACATCTCCATCTGCTTCTTGAAACGTTAATACATAGTCTTCTCCTACAATTAGGCTTAAATGTTCATAATTAATCTCGTCGTCATTTTTAACAGATAACATTTTAAAAACGACAAGCATATAATTATCAAACTCCTCTAATTTAGGTCTTTGACTAGTGTTTACAAGATCTTCTAACGTTAGAGGGTGTAATTTATAATGTAGCCCTAAGGTTTCAATATCATTTACATTATTAAGGCCATTAATGTTAATCCAAGTGACGTGATCATTCCCTTTAAAATTAAATGCATCTTCAACAGAACTAGTCTTTAAACTAGCAAAGTCTTCTTTAGAATAATTTACAATCTCAATAGCTGTTGTTGTTGATTGTTTTTCACCTTTATATGCTATTGTTCCTGGAGGAAGATTAGAGGCTTTATAAGATTTTTTCTTCTTTTTTGTTTTCATAAATAATACACGTTGTCCTAAAGCTAAATGTATAAAAACTTTTTGTTATAGTATACATCAATAATGCAATTACAAATTATTATGTAAACACCTGTATTACAGAGGTTAAAATGATTAGTTTTGATTTATTATTAAATACCTTGCATATTGAATAATTTTTTACTAATATGCACGACAATTATTACAAATAAATTTACATGGGAAGACCTCCAACAAGACCGATTAAATTCAGAGATGGATTTTATTTAGAAATACGAAATAAAGGTAAAAATACTGGAATTAAATTACACAGAGACACCAAAGAACAGATGATGCGTACTATTAAAGAATATGAGCATAGTAAAGATGTTTATATTTTAGGTGAATCTAAAAACGGTAAATGGGTTAACAAAACACCTATTGCACACGTTGTAGAAGACTAAATTTTTACAAATTTTAATGTTAAAACTCAACTTGTTTTCATATGATAAATATAAAACTAAGTTGAGTTTTTTTATTTTATAGAATATTATTTTATAAATTGATGACTATAACTAACCAAAATCAATTTAAAATGACTAATTCATTAACGACTAAACCACCAGTGTGGTACTGGATTATTGCAGTGATAGCCCTTCTTTGGAATGGTATGGGAGTAATAGCATATTTAGGACAAGCTTTTATAACCGATGAAATGATTGCTCAATTACCACAAGAACAACAAGCTGAATTTTTATATCAACATCCTGCTTGGTACACTTCAATGTTTGCCTTGGCAGTTTTTTGTGGTGCCTTGGGGTGCATTGCACTCTTAATTAGAAAAAAATGGGCTTACTTTCTATTTATCATTTCTTTTGTTTGTGCAACAATTCAACAAGTATACTTAATGATGGAAATTGAAGGTGTTGATAAAATAATGCCTATAACAATCATTGTAGTTGCTGCACTTTTAGTGTGGTTTTCTAAACTTTCAATAACAAAATTATGGATAAAATAATTATCTAACCAACCAATTTTATCCAAAAAAGGCATTAGAATTTTCTAATGCCTTTTTTAATTTAATAGTCTTGAGATATTAAGATATACTCTAAGTTATATCTTTTTTATGTGATATTTTAAAAGACCTTCAATTGGTCGTCGCTCAAAATTACCAACGATAAACCCTAACTCCTCTCCAACTTCTCTAATTTCTGTCTCAGAAAAGAATGCAATAGAACCAGCAAAATGCACTGGAGCAGTTTTAATTTCTTCTTTGTACTGAAATATCATGTTTTTAGCAAATTGTCTAATTCCATCCTTGATAAGATCCTTTATATATTTAGAATCTTTGTTCAAAAACATAAACTCTGCAAAAGTTGCCAAATAGGCATTAGGATTTGGTTGCTTGTATAGATTGTACTTAACATAATCTGCTTCCAAATTATATCTATCTTCGAATGCCACTTTAATATCTTCTGGCATTGAATTATAATAATAATCTTTGATGAGCTCTTTTCCGAAGTAATTACCAGATGCATCATCCATTAATGTGTAACCTAAAGAGATAACACGTTGATGCAATCGCTTACCATCATAATAACTACAGTTAGAACCAGTACCCATAATACAAACTACTGCAGCTTCATCATCACTGTTAATTGTAGCTCGAACTGCTGCCATTGTATCTTCTTGAACTTCTATAATTGCATTTACGAATATAAGCTGTAATACATTAGCCAACATAGCTTTTGGTTTCTCAGTACCACATCCTGCACCATAGAAAAACACATGAGAGATTTGGTTTTTTAAATCCATAAGCTCATCATTTTTTCTAATGATTTTTCTAAGCTTTTTCTCCTTTAAAATTGCAGGATTAAGGCCTTTGGTACGCATTTTCTCTTGGAGTTGCACTCCATTATCATCTACTGCAATCCAATCGCATTTTGTAGAACCACTATCAACTATTAAAATCATAAGTGAATTTAAAAAAAATAAATCCGCAGAATAGAACACTATTACTACGGATTTATAAATGAGTCTTATAAAGAATTTACTTTTTGAGCTAAATCTACAAGCTTGTTTGAATATCCAAACTCGTTATCATACCATGATATTAATTTGAAGAATTTTGAGTTTAACTCAATACATGCTTCAGCATCAAAGATACTAGTACGATCATCACTCACAAAATCTTGAGATACTACAGCATCTTCAGTATATCCTAAAACACCTTTCATTGATCCTTCAGATGCTTTTTTGAAAGCTGCTTTGATTTCTTCTAAAGATGTTTCTTTTTTTGTTCTTACAGTTAAATCTACCACAGATACATCTGCAGTTGGTACACGAAATGCCATACCTGTTAATTTTCCATTTAATTTAGGAATTACTTTACCAACAGCTATTGCTGCTCCTGTAGAAGATGGAATGATATTCATAATTGCTGAACGTCCCATTCTATAATTCTTTTTAGATGGTCCATCAACTGTTAATTGAGTTGCAGTACTTGCATGAATCGTTGTCATTAATGCTTCTTCTAATCCGAAGTTATCATCAACAATCTTAGCCATTGGAGCTAAACAGTTTGTTGTGCATGAGGCATTAGAAACAATAGTATGATCACTTGTTAATTCATTATCATTAACACCCATAACAAACATAGGTGCATCTTTACTAGGTGCAGAAATCACAACTTTCTTTGCTCCTGCTATAATATGGTAATTTGCAGTTTCTAATGTTGTGAATATACCTGTGCAATCTGCAACAACAGTCGCTCCTACTTCATCCCACTTTAAATTTTTAGGATCTCTTTCTGCAGTAACTCTTACCGTTTTGCCATCAACAACTAAGTGACCGTCTTTAACTTCTACTGTTCCGTCAAAATTTCCATGAACAGAATCATATTTTAATAAGTAAGCTAAATGCTCTACATCTAGTAAATCGTTAATTGCAACTACATCTACATCATCACGTTTAACTGTTGCTCTAAATACGATTCTACCAATTCTACCAAAACCGTTAATTCCTAATTTCAAATTTGACATATTAATTTTTATTTATTTCTATTTGTATTCTATTATCTATTGGCCAACGTATTACGTTGACATTATATCTGAAACCCTTAAAAGCTCCATATTAATTTCAGATTTCCCTTTGACAGCTTGATCTAAAGGTGTTACTGCAATT
>CAJQOA010000118.1 GCA_905479815.1 uncultured Psychroserpens sp. | reverse complement strand
AGCGCATCAATTATTTGATGACCGAATGATAACGCTGGTTAAAGTTTCCGAAGAAACCAATCAAACCGAATATGTGTTTACAAAACTCAATACGCTTTACAATGCTAAAGTTCAAAATAGTTCAAAAATGCTGTCTACGTTGTTAGAGCCATTCATCATTATCTTTATTGGCATTTTTGTTGGTTTTATTTTAATAGCCATGTATTTACCAATGTTTAGATTGAGTAGTATTATTTGAGTTTGTTTTTTGGTTCAAAATAATGTGATTATCTTTGTAGAATACACTAACAAAAAGTGAACACGAAACGGAACACGTTTTGGAACACGATTTAATGTAAAAAGCGTGCTGAGGTCAGTAAAAGCGTTGTTGAAATTCTCAAATGAGAACTCATAACCCGAAGGTCACTGGTTCGAGTCCAGTTCCCGCTACTAAGCTAACCTCTTGAGAAATCAAGAGGTTTTTTTTATTTTTGTATCATGACAAATAACTTCGAGAATGAGTTCTTTGGTATAGGAATCCAAAACGGGAAAACACCAGAAAATTTAGGTGTCCTCTGGCGTTCTGCACAAAACCTTGGAGCGAGTTTTATTTTTACCATCGGAAATAGATATGCTAAACAAGCCAGCGATACACATAATGCAGTGAAGTCGATGCCTTATTTTCATTATGATACTTTTGACGATTTTTTTAGTAACCTTCCTAAAGGTGCTAGAATAGTTGGAGTAGAGTTAACTGATAAAGCAGAAGATTTAGAAACTTTTCATCATCCACGTAGATGCGTTTATTTATTAGGGGCTGAAGACCATGGACTTACAACTCAGGCCATTAAAGAAAGCCATTTTTTGGTGAAATTTAAATCGGAATTAAGTTTAAATGTATCAGTTGCAGGAAGTATTGTGATGTATGATAGAGGAATAAACAAACCAAGGTCGTAACTTTGTAGCCTATTTAATTAAATTAAGATGAGTCATAAAGCAGGTTTTGTAAATATCATAGGGAATCCTAATGTTGGGAAGTCTACGTTGATGAATGCATTTATTGGAGAGAAGTTATCTATTATCACCTCTAAAGCGCAAACGACAAGGCATCGTATCTTAGGTATTGTTAATGGTGAAGATTTTCAGGTTATCCTTAGTGATACACCAGGAATTATTAAACCAGCTTATGAGCTTCAAGCTTCTATGATGGACTTTGTTAAGTCGGCTTTTGATGATGCTGATATATTAATTTACATGGTAGAGATTGGAGAGCAAGAATTAAAAGATGAAGCGTTCTTCAAAAAAATCACGAATTCTAAAATCCCGGTATTACTACTTTTAAATAAAATTGACAAATCAGATCAGGCACAATTAGAATCTCAAGTAGCACTTTGGTCAAGTAAAGTGCCAAATGCTGAAATATTTCCAATTTCCGCATTAGAAGGATTTAACGTTAAAGAAGTATTTAGCAGGATTATAGAGTTATTACCAATGTCTCCTGCATTTTACCCTAAAGATCAATTAACAGATAAGCCTGAACGTTTTTTCGTAAACGAAACGATTAGAGAGAAAATCTTAATGCATTATAAAAAGGAAATTCCTTATGCAGTAGAAATAGATACCGAAGAATTTTTTGAGGAAGATACCATCATTAGAATGCGTTCTGTAATTATGGTTGAACGCGAAACTCAAAAAGGAATCATTATAGGCCATAAAGGTAGCGCGCTAAAACGTGTTGGTATGGAGTCTAGAAAAGATTTAGAGAAATTCTTTGGGAAGCAAGTGCACTTAGAATTGTACGTAAAAGTTAATAAAAATTGGAGAAGTAACCAACGCCAACTTAAGCGTTTTGGATATAATCAGTAATAGCTAGTGCTCAGTATGAATACCATGACTGCGTAAAGTATCACGCATAAAATGATGTAATTCGTGCATTTGAGGCATTCCCGTTTTTTTTCCTAATCGTCCTCCAAAATACAAGGCTATCCATATGACTATCATAAATAAGGTAAGACATAGTTGTAGCGCATAATCATCACCTAGAGACCAGTTGACATAACTCCATATGCCACATCCAATAAATAAGCCAGCGACCACAAAGTGAAAAAACATAAACATGGTCCAAACAGTTGGGTTAGGGCCAAAAAGACCGTAAAGAGTGCTTCCCATGTCTTCATTTTCATTGACTTCTATGTGTAACTGAGGAGACCAGTAATGCTGCTTTGCTTTTGGTATTTTAATAAATAAATGGTCGTCAATACGCGACACAATAAAATCGTCTTGAGTCGTTGTTGTGTTTTCAAAGAGTTCTAATATAGACGTGTTTTTTTCTTTAAGATTAAACTTAAAACGAGGTCTTAATACGATTTCATTTGTTGTAGACATGACTATTTCTAATAGATGTTTAAAGTACTATTTTTTCAAGAAAGATTCAATTTAAATACTATTTGAGTTAATTATAATAGTGCATCAAACATATTGATTACCTTTGCACCCGCTTACAGGATATGTAATGCAAATAAAACAAACAAGTTATGAGTAATATAGTTGCTATTGTAGGTCGTCCAAATGTTGGTAAATCGACTCTTTTTAATCGTCTAATTCAACGTAGAGAAGCTATTGTTGATGCCGTAAGTGGTGTGACAAGAGACAGACACTACGGTAAAAGTGATTGGAACGGAAAAGAATTTTCATTAATTGATACTGGTGGATACGTCAAAGGAAGTGATGATGTATTTGAAACAGAAATTGATAAACAAGTAGAATTGGCTATCGATGAAGCAGATGCTATCATTTTTATGGTAGATGTTGAGACTGGTGTTACTGGAATGGATGAAGATGTAGCCCGATTACTTCGTAAAGTTAATAAGCCTATATTTTTAGTAGTAAATAAAGTTGACAACGGTAAGCGTAATGAAGATGCAGTAGAATTTTACGCATTGGGTCTTGGAGAGTATTATACTATCGCAAGTATCAATGGTAGTGGAACAGGAGATTTACTAGATGCTTTAGTTGAGGCATTACCAGAAATAGAAGAAGAGGAAGAAAGAGATGAACTTCCAAGATTCGCAGTAGTTGGCCGTCCTAACGCTGGAAAATCATCGTTCATTAATACATTAATTGGTGAAGAACGTTACATTGTTACAGATGTAGCAGGTACAACTAGAGATTCTATAGATACTAAATATAACCGTTTTGGATTTGAATTTAATCTAGTAGACACAGCGGGAATTAGACGTAAATCTAAAGTTAAAGAAGATTTAGAGTTCTATTCTGTAATGCGAAGTGTAAGAGCTATTGAGCATTGTGATGTTTGTCTAGTAGTTTTAGATGCAACTCGAGGTTTTGATGGTCAAGTGCAAAATATATTTTGGTTAGCACAACGTAACCGTAAAGGAATCGTAATACTAGTCAATAAATGGGATTTGATTGAGAAAGAAACTCAAACGATGAAACAGTTTGAAACAGCGATTAGAAAAGAGATGGAGCCTTTTACAGATGTTCCAATTGTTTTTATTTCAGTATTGAACAAACAACGTATTTTCAAAGCTATTGAAACTGCTGTTGACGTTTATAAAAATAGAACTAAAAAAATCAAGACAAGTAAGCTTAATGAGGTTTTACTTCCTGTTATTGAGAATTATCCACCACCTGCATATAAAGGTAAGTTTGTTAAGATTAAATACATCATGCAATTACCTACACCGCAGCCTCAGTTTGCATTCTTTTGTAATTTACCACAATATGTAAGAGATCCTTATAAACGTTTCTTAGAAAACAATCTAAGAGAATTGTTTGACTTTAAAGGAGTTCCTATTAGTATTTATATGCGTAAAAAATAAGCAGATAATATATATTCTATTGTCTTCGGAAATATGCACATCCAATAGTTCAACTATTGGATGTTTGCATTTATAAGCATTGCATCTAAATAAAATACGAAGTTATCTCTATTACATTTTTACATAAAATGTTTGATTGTTTATTGTGATTTTGTACTAGAAGTCGAATATATTATTTACATTTATTAAGAATTTTCATACGAAATGTAAAATGCATTCGTTTGACTATTTGTGTATTTAATCATCAATCAATCAATCAATCACATGAAGAAATTAATCTATGTCTTCGCACTCCTTAGTGTGTCCATTTCATTCTCACAATCCAAATCATTTAAAATTTCAGGAAAGATACTTTCCGAAGACAATAAAGAGCCTTTAGAAGCCGCAACTGTTTACTTAGAACGTGTTAAAGACAGTAGCTTGGTAACATATACCATTTCTAATAAAGATGGACTATTTGAAATCATAGATGAAACCTATGACGAAAAACTTAATTTGTTTGTTGATTTTGTAGGCTATAAAACGTATTTCAAGCAGATTACTATTACTAAAGACGTTATAGATATTGGTACTATAGAATTAGGGATTAGCAATGCTTTGGATGAAGTTGTCATTAAATCAAGATCACCAATTACAATTAAAAAAGATACTTTAGAGTTTAATGTAAAATCGTTTAAGACTAAAAAAGATGCTAGCGTTGAGGATTTGCTCAAACAATTACCAGGAGTAGAGGTAGATGAAGCTGGAAAAATCACAGTAAATGGTAAAGATGTAAGTAAAATTTTAGTCAATGGAAAACCATTTTTTGTTGATGATCCAACAATTACAACGCGTAATTTGACAAAAGACATCATAGAGAAAGTTCAAATTACAGATACCAAAACAAAGTCTGAAGCCTTCTCTGGTGAAGAAGGAGATACAGAGAATAAAACGATCAATCTTACCATAAAGGAAGAAAATAACAAAGGTGTTTTTGGTAGAGTGTCAGCAGGAGCAGGCACTGATGAGCGTTATGAACTAGCAGGTATGGTCAATTTTTTTGATAACGATCAACGTGTGAGTGTTCTTGCAGGTGGAAATAACACCAACTCTCCAGGATTTAGTTTTGGGGAAATTCAAAAAATGTTTGGTGGAGGTTATAGTATGAGTATGAGTAATACAGGTGCTTTTACTATTGATGGAAGGTCATTTGGTAATGGAGAAGGGATTGTTACATCTCAAAATGTAGGTGCTAACTATGCAGATGTACTTAGTGACAAAGTAGAAATCAATGCAGATTACTTCTTCTCTGGTAGCGACTCAGAGAATGAAACACTTACCGAACGAGAAAACATATTGCCAGACTCTCGATTCTTTTCAGATTCTCGATCACGATCTTTAAGCGATGGTCAAAACCATAGTGCGAACCTTGGCTTTGATATCGAAATTGACTCAACGTTTTTAATAAACATCAATCCGTCTATTAAATGGTCAACATCTAATAGGTCGTTTTCCGAAGATGAAGAAACTCGTAATGAAGCTAATGAATTGACCAATCAATCTACAACGTCATCATTCTCAGAAAGAGACGCTAAGAATTTTGGTAATGAATTAGAAATCACGAAACGATTTGGTAATAAAGGAGCATTTTTAAAGTTTGAAGTGAACACAGAATATAATACAAACGAGTCTGATGATTTTTTAACTTCAGAAACTAACTTTTTAAATTCTACAGAAGATGATATTATTCGTGATCAATTCACAGATTCTGAAAACAAGAACCGAAATTTTAGTGCTTCTACAAAATATAGATTCCCTATAAAAGTAAAAGAGCTATTCTTAGATTTTGAATACAAGTTTAGAAATGATAACCGCACAAATTTGAGAAGTACGTTTGATCGTGATGAAGTGACCAATCAATATGATGACTTCAACCTCGATTTAAGTACAGATTTTGAATATATCAATCAAGAAAACACGCCATCGTTGAAATTAACGTATCGTAAAGAAAAATGGTCCACCAGTCTTACTACAAAATATGTCTTTAGAACACTCGAAAATAAAGATTTTTTAAGACCAGAATTAGATATTAAGCGCAATTTTCAAGCTCTAGAATTACGTGCTAATTTTAATTATCGTTTTAGTGATAAAGCGTCTATGTATTCTGGTTATTCTTTAAATAATAGACCACCAAGTTTAACGCAGTTACAGCCTTTTCAAAACGTTACTAACCCTTTAAATACTATTACAGGTAATCCAAATTTAGAACCAACAAATAGTCATCGTTTATATATGGGTTATAATGCGTTTGATTTTCAAAAGAAAACAGGTGTTTACAGTTATCTAAGCGTTAATTTAAATAATAATGCTGTGGTTTCTAGGACTATTGTAGATCCAGAAACCTTAAAGAGAACCACAACGTATGCTAATGTAAACGGTAATCATAATATCTACGGAAACATCAACTACAGTAAAACAGTAAAAACAGATTCTATTAGATCTATTAAGTTTGATGTTGGCATGTCTGCTGGTTTAAATCAAAATGTAAATTTTAATAATGAGGTTCAATATAAAAGTAATGTAACGTCTCTTACACCTAGTCTTGGTTTAAGATTCACATGGAATAAGGTCTTAGAATTGAGACCTCGTTATAGATTAACATTTACAAAAAACACCTATGATATTGATACGTTTGAAGATGTCAATTTTGCTAGACACGATCTAGATTTGAATTTCACAACCTATCTTCCTAAAGATTTTGAATGGATTAATAATGTTGATTTTTCATACAATCCTAATGTCGCTCCAGGATTTCAAAAGAGTGCTTGGTTTTGGAATTCTACATTGGCTTATTCATTCTTAAAGGACAAAGCGGTTATGACTTTGAAAGTTTATGACTTGCTTAATCAAAATACAAATGCAAGACGTCGTGCCACTCAAAACTATATTGAAGATAGACAAAGTACAGTGTTAGAACAATACTTTATGTTGAGTTTTAGTTGGAAATTTAATAGTCTTGGATCAAAAGGAGATACAGATAAAGGGAGTATTTTCTTTATGGATTAATGCCATTTTTGTAAAACAGCATCAAGACCTTGGTTAATGCCTTGATAAAAGTTTCCGTTTTTAAAATCAGGAAGTATACTTTGGTCAATGATGTTTTGACAAATAGAATCTGTGAGTATTTTTGTTGTTCCATCTCCTGGAGAAAACCAAATTAGTCTTTGCTCTTTAGAGATTACAATAACTAGCCCGTTGTCTTTTTCTTTTTTGCCTACGCCCCAATAATTACCAATAGCACTGCTATATAAAGCAATATCAGTGAACGGTTCTATAGAGTTAACTGTTAAAATTGCAATTTCGTTGGTAGAATTACTTTCGTAATCGATTATTTTTTTTGAAAGCGTTTGTGTTTCAGATAATGTGAAAAGATTTGATAAATCAACGACGACGTGCTGTTCTTTATTTTTTGGTAAGAGTGAATAATCAACAGCTGTTGCTGTGTCTGTTTTGCAAGAAACACAACTTAATAAAGTAAATATGAATAGAAATTGTCTCAATTTTTATTTTGCTTAAAGACTAATTACCAACTTCCACCAGCACCACCTCCAGAGAAACCACCTCCTCCTCCGAAGCCACCGAAACCACCTCCAGAAGAACTACTGCCTCCAAAAATGCCACCACTTGAGCGGCTTCCGCCTCCATAGCTTCCACGTCCCATGTTGCTTAAAATAATAGCATCTAGAATACTTGTGCCATTGGTTCGATTGCCACCATTATGTCCACCACCTCTTCGGTTTTTAGAAATAGCGATGATAAAAATGATGAATATGATAAATAAGATTATGAAAAAGATAACAGGAAACGCATCTCCTGAATTATCAGATTGTTGCGTTTGATATTTTCCTGCAAGAACATTAAAAATAGCATCTGTACCTTTATTAAGACCTTGGAAGTAATCATCTTTTTTAAATTCTGGAATAATCACGTTTCTTATAAGTTCTCCATTAACGCCAGCAGTAAGTCTGTCTTCAACACCATAACCTGGAGAAATCCAAATTTTACGATCCTCTTTGGCAAGGAGAATAAATACACCATTATCCTCTTTAGCTTGTCCAATTTCCCATTTATGGCCCCATTTTGGTGCTAAAAGTCCAATGTTTTCACCTTTTGTTGTTGGGATGATAACGATTATAACTTCTGTAGAAGTCGTATCATTATAATTTTTTAGTTTATCAAATAGAAATTTATGTTCTTGCTGTGAAAGGGTATTTGTACTGTCTATTACAGGTGGGATGAAATCGGGTTTTTTAGGAATATTGTATTGAGCACTAGCAGTAACAATAAAACTGCTTATAAAGCTAATGAGTACAATTAAAATAATGTGTTTTAGCTTGAGCATTTATCCTTT
>CAJQOA010000117.1 GCA_905479815.1 uncultured Psychroserpens sp. | reverse complement strand
ACGCAAAGGACTGATATTAAGACTTTAAAAGATGTATTCAAAAGGTTTAGTTTTTTGTAAATACTATAACTAAAATCGCTCGCATATATTATGTAGCGCTGTAAAAATAAGCATCTTTTTGAATTATCGTTGAAAAATGGTGGGTTTTTAGATGTATTGTCAGCCTTTAAACTAACTCAGAGCCTGAAAAATGTGCTTCTAACTCTTTAAGTGTAGCAGCATTGGTTTCTAAATCTTTAACCACTTCACCTTTTTCTAAAACCACAATACGTTCACAAACATCTGTAACGTGCATTAAATCATGACTAGAAACTAATACAGTAACACCCTGTTTTTCTGCTAGGTCTTTAATAATTCCTTTTAAACGAATTTGAGTTGTAGGATCTAAATTTGCAAATGGTTCATCAAGAATAATAACTTCTGGATTTCCTATTAAGGCTGCGACGATTCCTGCTTTTTTCTGGTTCCCCTTACTAAGATCACGTAAGTACTTTTTTTGACCTAGGATTTCGCCATGAAAAAAGTCTTCAAATTGAGCTAATAAGGTGTTGATATCTGCCTTATTTTGACCTCTAAGGTCACCAATGAAATAGAAATATTCTTCTGGAGTTAAATAACCAATAAGAAAGCTTTCGTCAATAAAAGAGGATGTAAATGGTTTCCAATCCTCACTTTCGTGAACTAAAACATCATTGTTTTTGATGTGTCCAGATGATGGTTGAATAAGATCTAAAAGCAAACTAAAATACGTTGTTTTACCTGCGCCATTATTTCCAACAAGACCAAAGCTTTGTCCTTTAGGTATTTCTAAAGCCTCTATATTTAAAACGGTTTTATTAGCGTATTTTTTTGATAGGTTTGATGTCGTTATCATGTGATGTTGTTTTAGTTTTGTTCTTTAAATCCAGCAACCATTGCATACTTTTTGGATCTATAAATTTCTGTGATTTTATTTAGTAAGATGTTTCTAAAAAGAATTCCTATAACTCCTACAGCTCCTAATACAATTGTTGCAATGATATCGTTAGACAGTAAAAATGGTATTGAATAAATAAGTACTGGAAGTCCTAAAAATGGAAATATGATAATCCATTGGGCTGCACTCATACCTTGGGTGTTCATCATTGGGCTTTTTTCTAAATCTATTCTCTTTTTATTCATAGAAGAGATTAATAAGACCATTGGCATATTAACACCAATATTGTAGAGTGCACAAGCTAAATTGAGTGCTAAAACCTCCCAACCAAAATACACATAAGGGATAGATAGTAAAAACAAAACCACCACACTAAATGTAATAAGACCTGCTTTAGAATCTAAATATTTACGCAACGGAATATTTTGAGACATCATCATGCTATAATAAGAACTGTCCCATGATGGTATAAATTGACCAAAGTTTGAAAGAAACATTCCTGTCATAAAAATTCCTGCAAAAACTAACACTATTGGTAGCTCAAGCATTTTATCATTCATATAAAAATAAAGACCGTATAATAAGAACAAAATAGATAGAAAAACAGTCATTCTAGGTCTTTTGTTTCTCCAAATTAGTTTTAAATCTAGTTGTAAAAAAGGAGCAATATCCCCAAAGCGATTAGTCCAAGTAAGATCTTGTGTTTTAGCTTCCTCTGTTTTTTGTTTAAGCGAAGCATCTAAAAATAATATACCTCTAAGGTTTTTATAGTTTAAATAATATACCAATACTAGTAATCCAATAGGTATAAGCACTAATATTGGATTATTATAAAGCATATTAAACCCTTTACCACAAAATGCTGAAACTTCAAATATTTTATAGTATTCTAAACCAATAGTAGCAATTAAAACACCTAGTATTGAATAGAAGTAAACGTTCTTTTTATTGATTAAAAAATTTAAAAAATTAACAATTAAAACAATACATAACAAGGAAACAAACCAAGTCAAAACGTTAATTACAGGATATTCATTGAATAGAAGTGTGATACAAAAAGGAATGATCCAAAATAACGATAATACATTAAAAGGAGATAAAGCCGATTTAGTTAAAACATAATTTGTGATTTTATGTCTTGAAATTGGTAAAGTCAATAACGGTTTGATATTTAAAACTGGCAATTTTTGCATAAAATATCGCAGTACCAATTCAGACAAGACCCAATAGACTAAATAGTTGTTTACAACTACTACAGGGTCTAACTCTGGAAAAAACTTTTTTAAGGCCTTGAATAAAATAACACCTATAAATAAGAACAAACCTGCCATATATAGAGCCATAAAGCCCATAAATATTTTAATAGCTATACTCTTTCCAAAATTTGCAGAACGAAAAAACTGTTTCCATTCTAGGTTTACAAACTGTTTAACTCTCATGTTGGTTGGTTAATTTTTTATTCTGAAATGTTAGTAGTCGATAATCATGTTTTGTTACAAACTAAATTCTGAAAAGGTCTCGTTTAGGTGATGTTTGTTAGGATTTGATATGTTTATAATCACTACGATACTGATTAATAATTTTTAAAGTGATTTTTATGATTAACAAGCTTAGTATTGCAATGGTTGCCATAATTAAAGCTGCAATATAAAAGTTGCTTTTACTTTGAACATAAAGTCCTGCAAAAGAAGACACGAAATGAAATAATTGAAAACAGATCATATACACGAATGCTAAGCGCTCAATACCAGAAAACCGAGGGATCTTAAAAAATTTTATTGTAAAAACATACACTATACAAAATGGCACAATTAACAGTACTGGAAATAATGACATATAGTGTCTTAAATTTTCGACATCAATAGTCGCTAGCCATTTAGAACAAGTAAAAAAGATTAAACCAAAAACCAGTAAGGTCGGTAACTTAAACAACTCAATCCATAATCGTTTTAGAATAGATTTATCTGCTCCTTTTATAAATTTTTTGTTGTTTTCTAATAACACAGCTTTATTATTAACCATGTAAGATTTAAAAGTTCCATAGAACTCTGTGCCTTCTAATTCCATGAGGTGTTCAATTTCCGAAGCAACATGATCTGTCATTTCCATGCGAATATCTGCATAAAAAATATTAGAATTTTCTAGATAATTTTCTATAAACTGAATGTTTTCTTTATCTAAGTTAATCATTATTCCAAACTCAATTTAGGGTTTACTATTACTTGCATTGTCATTATATACTCTTGCAGTTCTTGTAGTTTGGTAACAGTTTCTTTACTACCTTTTTCGGTTAACCTATAATACTTTCTAAGTCTGTTATCTACTTTTTTAACTTCAACCTCTAACAAACCTTCAGCTTCTAATTTATGAAGTGCAGGATATAAAGCGCCTTCGGTTATTTTTAATTCACCTTTAGTTAATGCTTTGACTTTTTGAGTGATTTCATAACCATACATTTTATCACTCTCGTTTAAAAGTTTTAAAATAATAGTTACTAAACTACCTTTATATAATTTTGAATTTGCCATATATCAAATATACATAATATTCTTATGCATATAATTATTATGTATTATTTTTTCTCTAATTAAATGACAAAGTGTTTCAGCTTCATTATTTTTACAAAAAAACAAACCATGTCACAATTTCATAAGCTCTCTATTAAAGATATTACTAAAGAAACTGAAAAAGCGGTTACTATTAGTTTTGATGTTCCGAAGGAATTAAAAGATACATTTCAATTTAAAGCTGGACAATATATCACCTTAAAAAAAGATATTAATGGAAATGAGGTGCGACGAGACTACTCATTATGTTCGTCTCCAAAAAGCGATGAACTTAAAGTGGCTGTGAAAGAAGTTGAAGATGGTACTTTTTCTTCTTATGCCAACAAACACATGAGTATTGGTGATGTATTAGAGGTTGCTCCTCCAAAAGGTCGTTTTCTATTTGAACCTAATGATTCTAAAACTAAAAACGTTGGATTATTCGCAGCCGGAAGTGGTATCACTCCAATTTTAAGTATCATTAAATGTGCTTTGGAAGAAGAAGTGTTAAGTAAAGTTATACTTGTTTACGGTAATAAAACAACTAAAGACACCATGTTTTTAAATGAGTTGTTAGAGTTGCAACATAAATATAGTACTCGTTTTTCTATTCAATTTGTATTTAGTCAAGCCGATGAGGAAGACGCTATATTTGGACGTATTGAGAAAAGTACAGTTAACTACGTTATGAAAAATAAGTACAAGCACATTGATGTTGATGCTTATTATCTATGTGGTCCTGAGGCAATGATTCACACCGTTAAAGATATTTTAACTGAGCATGGGAAAAGTGAAGATCGCATACATTTTGAACTTTTTAAAGCTGCAAAACCAGCTCCAGTTGATAACGCCTCGGTTTCAAATGGAAAAACTAAAATAAGTATCCTTGTGGATGATGAAACATTTGAATTTGAAATGTCTCAAAAACAAACCATTTTGGAAGCTGCATTAGATGAAGATATTGATGCACCTTATTCTTGTCAAGGTGGAATTTGTAGCAGTTGTATTGCTAAAATTACTGAAGGCGAAGCAACAATGAGACAGAATAATATTTTAACAGATGGGGAATTAGCAGACGGTTTAATTTTAACTTGTCAAGCACAACCTACAACACCAACTATTGTCGTTGATTTTGATGATGTTTAATTGCACTACATCTTAATTATTCGCTTTTAATCTTTGTAAATAAACACTTTATCGAAAAAACAAAAGATATTCCTACGTATTCTTGATACCTAATTTTAATAAAAATATTTTCGTTGTAGATTAGAATTTAATCATAGGGATTATCTAAAAATTCTAAATCTGGCCTCGTTCTTCTGGAACGGGGCTTTTTTTATTTTAGTGATTTATTTATTTTTAAAATGATCGTCTCTGGAGCAATAGAACGCATTACATTTTCGTATCCTTCTGGAAAGGTATTACCATACACTGAAGTTGGTATTTTTGGATACTTTACTCGGTCTGCTAAGATTGCAGAATCCATTGTATGATTAAAGGGTAAAAATCCTGCATAAGGATGTGTCACTCCCCAAATTGTAATCACTTTAACACCTAACATTGCTGCCATATGGGCATTACCAGAATCCATAGCAAGCATAATATCTAAATTAGAAATGATATCCAATTCTTCATCTAGAGAAAATTGACCAGCAAGATTAATTACATTTTCAAATTGATTAGCAATTGTATTTAAGGCTGTTTTTTCCTCATTACTTGCGCCAAATAATAATACTTTATAATCTTTAGATAGCTCTTCAATAACTTTAGTCATTGCATCTAAAGGATACATTTTTCCATCAAAAGCGGCAAAAGGCGCAATGCCTATCCAAGATTTGGAGTCTTTTCCAATGACCTTAATAAATTTTTCTTTGAGGTTTTCTTTCTTCGGAAAAATGGGTTGACTCAAATCAATTGCGTAACCTAACGCTTTAAAAACATCAACATAACGTTGATGAGTGTTTTTTAGTTGTTTAAATGAGTGTCCGTTTATCAAAGCCTTTTTTTCTTGACGACCTTTATCTATTTGCACGACACGTTTTCCGAAGAGAAAAAATTTTAAAATCTTACTTCTCAAAACATTATGCAAATCTGCTACCTGAACTATACCTAAGGCTTTAAGTTCTTTTGATAATTTATAAAGACCAAAAACACCTTTATGTTTACCTTTTATATCTACCGAAACCACATTAACATTAGAAATGTTCTTGAAAAATGGTTTAAAAAACGGTTTGGTTAAAACGGTAAGTTTAACCTCTGGGTATTGATTTGTAAACGCTCGCAAAACAGGTATAGTCATTGCCACGTCACCCATTGCTGAGAGACGAATTACTAGAATGTGTTTTGGTTTTGGCATAAGAAATAGCCATTTAAAGCGTATCTATAATCTAGTTTTAGACTCTTCGCTTCGCTCTGAATGACATAAAATTATTTTTGAGAACGCAATACTGGGTTGAGCTCGTCATCATTATACATTTTCATTTGCTTGTAAACTTTCATGTACTTATCGCCTTTACTTATATCTTCTAAAAGCGTATCAATAGCTGTTGATAAATCCACACGTTGCTCTAATAAAATATCCAATTTTGTTTGACATGCTGCTCTATGAGCATCAGATGCATCTGTACGAGTTGCCTCTTCATTCATGTGATACACTTTAAGAGCTAAAATTGATAATCTATCAACTCCCCAAGCAGGACTTTCTGTATTTATCGTCGCCTCTGCTTTTGACGACACATCATTATATTTTTCAAGAAAATAACTATCAATGTACTCAACCATATCTGTTCTGTCTTGATTAGACGCATCAATTTGACGTTTCAACGTTAAAGCAGCAACAGGATCTATTTGTGGATCACGAATAATATCTTCATAGTGCCATTGCACAGTATCAATCCAACATTTTCTATATAATAAATGCTCTAGTAAATTTGAATCTTTATCATAACTATTAGTAAAAGATTGATCTACTGTATTGATGATATGATACTTTTCAATAACATCTTGGAATATTTTATTTGCTTTTGCTGAGAACATAATGTGAAATTTTAGACTACAAATATATGGGTATTTATTAACTTTAGCATTCATAAAATGAACACTCAACTATGCATATTCATAATCTATCACAAGAAGATTCTATCTTAAATTCATTTCTTTCAGAAATTAGAGATGTCAATATACAGACTGACCGCATGCGTTTTAGAAGAAATATTGAACGTATAGGTGAAGTTTTGAGTTATGAAATGAGCAAATCTCTAGATTTTGCGCCAAAAACAACGACAACACCTTTAGGGAAAAGTCAAACCAAGCTCATTAGCGATGACATCGTATTATGTTCTATTTTAAGAGCTGGTGTACCGCTTCACAATGGGCTCCTAAACTACTTTGATACTGCAGAAAACGCATTTATTTCTGCTTATAGACATCATAAAGAAAACCCAGAAGCCTTTGAGATTATTGTAGAATATTTGGCCTGCCCTAGTTTAGAAGGAAAAACACTTATTCTTGCAGATCCTATGTTGGCAACTGGTCAATCTATGGTTGCTACGTTTGAAGCATTAAAACCTTTTGGAACGCCAAAAGAGATTCATTTAGTAAGTGTTATTGGAGCTCAGGATGGTGTAAACTTTGTTAATAATCACTTCGGAAAAGATACACACCTATGGATTGCAGCTATAGACAAAACGTTAAGTGATAAAGGGTATATTGTTCCTGGCTTAGGAGATGCTGGTGACTTAGCTTTTGGAAATAAATTACAGCATTAACAGAACAATTGGTGTTAAAGCAATTATCAAAAGTAATGTTTCCTTAAACCATTTTTCTGAAATTACTTCTAAGTAATTAGTCATAATGATAGATAAAGGGGCGAATAAAAAAATAAACTCACTTCCGTTTTTTGAAGGTGCTATTCCTATAATGACTAATCCTATTATTGCAGATAATATAACCAACTTAAAAGATGGCCTATAACTCTTCATTTGAGACTTTATGTTTTTTATGTAATAAAACAAAGACCATAAACCAAATGATAATAATAGTGTTGAGCCTATTATGATGCGTTTAGAATTTAAAGCACTAAAATCTACGCTATAATCGAACAAACCAACAACATAGCTAAATACATCTTTATCCATTAAAATAAAATAAGAAACAGCAATTACCATTACAGTGACGATTCCTACAATTGGAATTACATAATTCTTTACATCTGTAATGATATACACTAGTAGGGCGGCAAAAATTAATATAAAGAATAGTGCAGACCAAAAATAGAAAAACGATGCAATAGCTATCCAAAACGATGCATCAAATAACTTTTTTTTAATCTCTTTTTGAGATCTTAAACTTATAATACGTCGTAATGCTAAAAGGATAAAAAAGTTAGCAAATAATAGTTTAGGGTTTAACAGGGTTTGAGGTAAAATTGCAAAGAATAGAACAAAAAGAATAATATTATAACTATTCTTTTTAGTTAAGCCATTGCGAGTCACCAAGAAATCAAATATAAAAACTGAAAGTAACGCGATTAAGAATAATCCTATTTGCTCAGCAAAAACAATAATGCTTGAATTCTCTGGGAATACGTTCAATCTAGACATAACAAAAACCAATAATAATACAACACTAACGACGATGTAGTGTATTGGTTTTGATTTGCTAAAAAAATTTGAAATCATTGCAATAGTTTAAAATGAAAAAAATATGTAATTTTGCATTGTAAATATATGATTATACCAACGAAGCTCACTAAGGGTTTCTATAAAATATAACTTAATGAAAGATTTTTTTTACGCTTTACAAGATTTATTTGTAGATGTTTTATTTGCTCCATTTGATGCACTTAGAGCATTAGAATTAGAAAATTGGTGGACAGCTAATTTAATTTCATGGATATTTGTGATTATTTGTATGGTAGCAATGGTATACTGGATGTTACAATTGAAAGAGCATAGTAAAAATAATGAAGAAGATAAGAGTGTAACGTCTCATTCTTATTTATAATCTATAAATCGAAACCAATATCTTTTCGATAATTCATCTTATCAAAATGTAGTTTATCTATATTTTGATAAGATTTTTTTATGGCTTCTTGATACGTGTTACCATAAGATGTTATTGCCATAACTCGCCCTCCAGATGTCACTATCTTTCCTTCTTTTAATACTGCTCCAGCATGAAACGCTATAGAGTTTTCTACACTATCTAAACCAATAATTTCTTTTCCTTTCTCATAAGCTTCTGGGTAACCACCAGACACTAACATTACGGTAGTTGCTGCTCTTTCGTCTATTTCTATATCAATTTCGTTAAGACGCTCTTCTGAAATAGCCATAAAAATTTCTACTAAATCGGTTTTAAGTCTAGGTAAAACAACTTCTGTTTCTGGGTCACCCATTCTCACATTATACTCAATCACTTTTGGGTCATCACCAACTTTAATTATACCTATAAACACAAACCCTTTATATGGTAAATTATCTTTTGCTAAACCTTTAATCGTAGGCTTAACGATTTGCTCTTCTATTTTATTTAAAAATTCATCTGTAGCAAAAGGTACAGGAGAGATCGCTCCCATTCCACCAGTATTTAAACCTGTGTCACCTTCTCCAATTCTTTTGTAATCTTTTGCAGTAGGTAAAATTTTATAGTTTTTACCATCTGTTAATACAAAACAACTTAATTCTATTCCGTCTAAAAATTCCTCGATAACCACTTTAGAGCTTGCTAATCCAAACTTAGCATCAACCAACATGCTCTTTAGTTCTGCTTTGGCTTCATTTAGGTCGTTGAGTATTAAAACACCTTTTCCTGCAGCTAAACCATCGGCTTTTAATACATAAGGCGGATTTAAAGTTTCTAAAAAGGTGTATCCATTCTCAACATTACTAGCATTAAAACTCTCATATGCGGCCGTTGGAATATTGTGTCTAAACAAAAATTCTTTAGCAAACTCTTTACTGCCTTCTAACTCTGCAGCTGCTTTTTGAGGACCTATGACAGCAACATGTTTTAATTGCTCATCCTCAATAAAGAAATCATGAATACCTTGTACCAATGGGTCTTCTGGGCCTACAACAACCATATCAATTTTATGTTCAAGGACTAAGGATTTAATCGCATCAAAATCTGTGACCTTAATATCAACATTTGTTGCTATTTGGGCAGTACCAGAGTTTCCAGGTGCAACAAAAATTTTATCGCATAATGGACTTTGAGCAATTTTCCATGCAAATGTGTGCTCTCTACCGCCTGAACCAAGAATTAAAATTATCATGTTTTCAATTTGTTTGCGTAAAAATAATTGTTTTTACGGGTTTCGAAGTTTCTAAACAAGACTTTTTTTCTTTACTTTACATCCAATACAAACCTTATCCTTTTTTGAACCTTTTCGACTTTTCTTTACGATTAAACGGCTACCCTTTACATAAGGCAAAAAAAGAATTGACTCATATTCATCAAAAAAGTGATCTCGAATTCAAAACATTTTTAGATAATAAGCTTCATGACATTGTAAATTATCATAGTAATAATAATAGATTTTACAAATCTTTAGCTCCCAAAGCAAGCGCAAGTGATTGGGCATCGATACCTGTAATGACAAAAAAGGATTTACAACATCCTCTAGATGAACGCTTATCAACGGGATTTACTTCAAAAAACTCATATGTGAACAAAACGTCTGGATCTTCTGGAGATCCCTTCATTTTTGCTAAAGATAAATTTAGTCATGCTATGACTTGGGCTGTCATTCAAAATAGATTTAGTTGGTATGGGTTGGATTTTAATACGTCTCGTCAAGCCCGTTTCTATGGTATTCCATTAGATAAAAAAGGTTATTATAAAGAGCGTTTTAAAGATCGTCTAAGTAAACGTTATCGATTTTCTGTTTTTGATTTAAGTGATGCTGCTTTTGAGGCACATTTGCAAAAGTTTAAATCAACTTCATTTGATTATATTAATGGTTATACAAGCTCTATTGTTCAGTTTGCAAAGTTTCTAGAACGACAATCCATTCGTTTAACCTCTATTTGTCCAACTTTGAAAGCTTGTGTTGTCACTTCGGAAATGTTATTTGAAAAGGATAAAAAGTTAATGGAGCAGCAGTTTGGAGTACCTGTAATAAACGAATATGGTGCTTCAGAATTAGATCTAATCGCTTTTCAAAATACGAACAATGACTGGCAACTAAATAGCGAAACATTATACATTGAAATTTTAGATGAAAATGATAAGATTATGCCTTATGGTGAAGAAGGACGAATTGTAATCACCTCTTTGTATAATGAAGCCCATCCTTTTATTAGATATGATATTGGTGATATTGGAGTGCTTTCAAAAACTAGTACAGTAAAAAAACCCATCTTAAAAACGCTAATTGGTCGAACCAATGATATTGCTGTTTTACCTAGCGGAAAAAAAGCTGCAGGGCTTACTTTTTACTATATTACTAAAAGCATTATTGAAGATGATGGGAATGTCAAAGAGTTTGTTATTGAACAATTAGAGAGGCATCTCTTTAAGGTTACTTATGTGAGTGAAGAAGAGCTTTCTGAAGAAAAAAAGAACACCATAACTCAAGAAATGGAAAGATATCTAGAAAAAGGGCTGACCATAACTTTTGAAAGACAACATGAATTAAAACGTTCTAAAAGCGGAAAACTAAAACAGTTTACATCTCATGTAAACTCAACATCATGAAAAAGGACGTATTAATTATTACTAGTTATTTTCCTCCAGAAATTGGAGCAGCTTCTAATCGTATTTTTCAGTTGGCAAATGGTTTGCAACAACATGATTTTAATGTCACTGTATTGACGCCTTTACCAAATTATCCTACTGGTAAAATTTTTGATGGCTATACTGGTAAATTCAGGCATGTTTCCGAAGAAAAAAATATTACTATTAACCGTCTTTGGATTTACGCAAGCAACTCAAAAAACAAATTATTGCGCTTAATTGCTATGTTATCGTATAGTTTTAGCTTGGTTTTGTTTTTTATATTTAATAAAATTCCAAAGACTGTTATAGTGCAGTCCCCTCCGCTTATAGTCGCATTCACTTCTATGCTTTTTTTAAGTAATAAAAGTAGAAACCTCATCCTTAATGTAAGTGATCTTTGGCCTATAGCTGGATTAGAGTTGGGAGCATTGAAAAAGAATTTTAGTTATAAAATGCTTGAAAAAATTGAACGCTATAATTATAAGAAAGCAAGTTTGATTTTAGGTCAAAGCGAAGAGATTCTAACTCACACCTCTTCTATGTTTCCAAATAAAAAGACATTTTTGTATAGAAACTTCCCAGATTTTCAACCTCCAAAAATACAACAAACAACATCTGATGGTAAATTAAAAATAGTCTACGCAGGCCTTTTAGGTATTGCTCAAGGCATCTACAGGTTGTGTAATAAGTTAGATTATTCTAATATTGAATTGCATATTTATGGATCTGGAGCAGAGCAATTACTAATTGAAGAATTTATTTCTCAACATCCTAAATTACCTGTATTTTTTCATGGCCAAGTGACTAGAGATGAACTTCATTCCCTTTTATTAAAATATGATATCGCGATTATACCCTTACTAAATAGAATTTATGGTAGTGTACCATCAAAAATATTTGAATATGCGCGTTTAGGCTTGCCAATGCTTTATTTTGGAGGTGGTGAAGGTGAAAATATTATAAAGAATAACAAATTAGGATGGATAGCAACTTCAGGTGATTATGATGATTTAAATAGGATTATATCTACTATTGAAATTAAGTCATCATCATTAGAAAGAAAACAAAACATACAAAATACTGCTGTACAAAATTTTGATTTTAATAGTCAATTGAAATTATTAAAGTCAATACTTTAATAAGCTTTTTCATCTCCTTTGATAAAATTTATAATTGTTTGGATTATAATTTTAAAATCTAAAAGTAAAGACCAATTCTCTATATAGAAAATATCATATTTTATGCGGTTAATAATGTCTTTATCAAGCTTTATTTCTCCTCTATAGCCTTTAATTTGCGCCAAACCAGTAATTCCAGGTTTTACATTATGTCTAAAAATAAAATTGTATTTGTTGATTTTTTTTGAGTAATCATCTGTATATGAAAGCATGTGTGGTCTTGGACCAACAACACTCATGTCTCCTTTTAAAACATTAATAAACTGAGGCAACTCATCTAAACTTGTTTTTCGTAAAAATCGACCAATGATTGTAACTCTTTTATCATCTTTTTTAACATAAGTTCCTTTTATCTCCTTAACTGTTTTAAGAGACCTAAACTTGTAACAATAAAACACTTTGTAATTAATTCCTGTTCTTTTGTGCTCATAAAACACTGGGCCTTTAGATTCTAACTTTATTAGAATAAACAAAATTATAAATAACCAAGACAGAACGAAAACAATTATGAGTAAAGAAAAAATAATGTCGAAACTTCTTTTTAAAAATTTATTAAACTCATTATTTAAAGCTACTTCTTGAATTGATAATACTGGCACATAATTGTAAAAATCAATTTTTAACCTTTTGGTAAATAGCTTATTTGTGTTTGGAATAAACTTGATATTACAATGGTTTAAGTTTGCATATCTTACGTATTCATTGATTTGACTCTCTGTTAATTCATCTATTGCGCAATAAATTTCATCAACTGTATGGTTGTCTTCTAAAAAAGAAAAGCTTTCTTTAATTGTGCCATCACTATTTATAGCATCATTATTAAAAACTCCAATTATTTTATATCCTAGTTCTTTTTTATCAAGAAATATTTTTTTTAACTGCTTGACACTATCACCATTACCAATAACGATAATGTTTCTTAGATTTCCTTTTAAATAAACTCTTACTGATTTTAAAATATAATAGCTTAAGAGTTTCATTACAGAAATTGCTCCAAAGGCGTATAATAAATATTCTAAAGTATCAATAGCTTGAACATTAATACTCCTAAAAATACCTTCAAAAGCAAAAGTTATAATTCCGTAAACAAAAAACTGTTTAAAAATTAATGATAGTATATTTAATAATGAGGTATATCTATATACTTTATAAAATTTAAGAAAGTATGTAGAAACTAACCAGAGTATTGTGGAGTATATGAAATAAAGTAAATTTTTATTATTAAAAATCTTAAATGAAAAAAAGTATAGGTTTTCATCGTTAAAGTTTAATAAGTAATAGGCAATAAAATTTAATACGAATAGATCGTATATAATAAGTATTGGTCTTAGAATCCACGAATATCTTCCACGTTTAAACTCCATTAAAGTTATTTTATATAATCAGTGAAATCTTTATGTTCACTTTTATGTAAATCTTCTTTAGTTAAGTTCTTAAAGTATTCAAATGTTATTTTCATGCCTTCTTCTCTCTGTACTTTTGGTTCCCATCCTAGTAGTTTTCTTGCTAAAGAGATATCTGGTTTTCGTTGCATTGGATCATTTACTGGGAGATCCTTATAAATTACCTTTTGGGTTGTATTAGTTAATTTGATTATTTCCTCAGCAAAATCACTAATTGATATTTCATGTGGATTACCAATATTTACAGGATAAATATAATCACTTAGTAATAACCTATAAATACCCTCTACTTGATCATCAATATAACAAAATGATCGTGTTTGAGAACCATCTCCAAATACAGTTAAATCCTCTCCTCTTAAGGCTTGTCCCATAAAAGCAGGAATCACCCTTCCATCATTTAGTCTCATTCTAGGGCCATATGTATTAAAAATACGCACTATTCTAGTCTCAACACCATGAAACCTGTGATAAGCCATCGTTATTGATTCTTGAAATCGCTTAGCTTCATCGTACACTCCTCTTGGGCCAATTGTGTTTACATTTCCATAATAATCTTCTGTTTGAGGATGAACCAAAGGATCTCCATAAACTTCAGAAGTGGAAGCAATTAGCATTCTAGCATTTTTTGCCTTAGCTAGCCCTAACAAGTTATGAGTTCCTAATGAACCAACCTTAAGAGTTTGTATCGGTATTTTTAAATAATCTATTGGACTCGCTGGTGATGCGAAATGAAGAATATAATCTAACTCACCATCTATATTTATGAAATTAGTTACATCATGTTCTATAAACTCAAAACTTGAATGGTTCATTAAATGCTTAACATTTTTCGAATCACCTGTTATGAAATTATCCATGCCTATCACATTGTAACCTTCTTTTACAAAACGATCACATAAATGAGAACCTAAAAAGCCAGCAGCTCCTGTAATTAACACTGTCTTCATTAACTTAGTATTTGTCTTCCAATTGAACTATAATAAAACCCTTCATTTTTAATTTCTTTAACATCATAGAGGTTACGTCCATCAAAAATAACTTGGTTTTTCATTTCTTTTCTTAACCTATCAAAGTCAGGTGTTCGAAAAATACTCCATTCTGTACAAATAATTAAAGCATCAACATCTTTTACTGAATCGTACATGCTGTTTGCGTACTCTATTTGGTCACCAAACTTATTTTTGACATTCTCCATCGCCTCAGGGTCAAAAACTTTTACTTCTGCGCCTCTCTTTAATAATTCTCTAATTATATATAGTGCTGGAGCTTCTCTAATGTCATCTGTTTCAGGTTTAAAAGCCAATCCCCAAATACCAAAACTTTTTCCTGATAAATCATTATCAAAGAAAGATTCTATTCTAGGAATTAATACTGTTTTCTGAGTGTCATTTACATTTATGACAGATTCTAAAATATCAAATTTATACCCAACATTCTCTCCAGATTTATATAAGGCCTTAACATCCTTAGGGAAACATGAGCCTCCATAACCTATTCCTGGAAATAAGAAACGTTTACCAATACGAGAATCTGTACCCATTCCTGCTCTAACCATATCTACATCTGCGCCTACTTTCTCACAAAAGTTAGCAATTTCATTCATAAAGGTTATTTTGGTAGCTAAAAATGAATTTGCTGCATACTTTGTTAATTCTGCAGACTTTTCATCCATAATAATAATTGGATTTCCTGATCTAACGAATGGCTTGTACAGTTTTTTCATAAGTTCTGTAGCTCTATCAGAATTAGATCCTATAACGATACGCTCTGGCTTCAAAAAATCATCTACGGCGAAACCTTCTCTAAGAAACTCTGGATTAGAGACAACATCAAACTCAACACCTGTTTCTGACGCTATTGTTTCTTTTACTTTTTCTGCGGTTCCTACTGGAACTGTACTTTTGTCAACTATAACTTTATAATTTTTTATAAGTTTCCCAATATCTTTAGCACATCCCAAAACATATGACAAATCTGCTGACCCATCTTCATCTTCTGGTGTAGGTAATGCTAAAAATATAATTTCTCCATGTTCAAGACCCTCCTCCAATGATGTAGAAAAATGAAGCCTGTTTGCTTTTATGTTTCTTTGAAATAAAACATCTAAATGAGGCTCATATATAGGCACTTCGCCTTGTCTCATTTTATCTACCTTTAATTCATCTATGTCTATACATAATACGTCATTGCCTGTTTCGGCTAAACAAGTTCCTGTTACTAATCCAACATAACCTGTTCCTATTACTGATACTTTCATTCTTTATAATTTAATATGCTTTATCTTCTCCTTCAAAAATATTTAATACAGTTCTTACAATGATATTGAAATCCAATAGGACTGACCAGTTTTCAATATAAAATATATCATATTTTGTTCTATTAACTATATCATCTCTAGTTTCTATTTCTCCTCTATATCCTCTAACTTGAGCTAATCCTGTTACGCCCGGTTTTACAACATGTCTAACCATGTACTTAGAGATTTTTGTGCCATACATCTCATTTTGTTTCCACAAGTGAGGTCTAGGACCAACAACTGACATTGATCCAAACAGTACATTAAAGAACTGAGGCAGCTCATCAATACTTGTTTTTCTAATAAATTTTCCTACTCTAGTAACTCTACTATCATTTCTTGTCGCAGACTCTTCTGATCTTGAATTTATACTCATAGATCTAAACTTATAACACAAAAAACCTTTCTCATTAATTCCAGGTCTATTTTGTTGAAAAAAGATAGGGCCTTTACTTTCTAATACTATAATTAGGCCTAAAATAGGAATTAACCATGAAAGTAAAAAACAAATAATAAAAAGAGAAAAGATAATGTCGAAACAACGTTTTATACCACTTTTTAAATGATCATCAAGAGGCACTTCTCTTAAAGAAAGTATGGGTGTAATATCATAATAATTTAAATGTAAGTTTTTTGCAAACAACCCTTTATTATCTGGTATAAACTTCAATGTTTTTAGTTTAACATCACAAAATTCAATGAACTCTTTAATTTTATTATTAGGTAAATCTTTAATTGAACAATACACTTCATCAACTTCATTATTGATTATATATTCAAAACTATCTTTGATGGTTCCTTCTTTACCAAAGTCATCTGAATCTGTAAAAAAGCCCATGAATTTATATCCATAACCTGGGTGATTATTGAAAAACTCCTGAAGCTTCTTTGTGGATTTATTTGCGCCTATTATTATTACCCTCTTATAGTTACTTCCTGTAATTACTCTATACTTTCTAAATAGGAAAAACAAAAAAATACGCAAGCAAAAGAGAACAACAACTATTAAAAGAAAATATTTAAATATTGCTCCTGGATATATGTATTGCTCTTTAAGATAAAGGTATGATAGAATCACCAAAGTGAAAAGCAGTGTTTGCTTAAAAAGAAGGGAAATTATTTTAATAATTTTTGTGAATCTATAGACTTCGTAAAAAGAAAATGATATAGATAAAACAAACCAAAATGTCACAACAAAAACTATGTCAATTACGTTCTCTGTTAAGAAGAAGAACGATAAAAGAGTAATAATCAATAAGTCGAGAATATATAAAGTGGGTCTTATTAATTTAGAATATCCTACTTCTCTTGCCATATAAAATTCACATTGCTATCTGGCAAATATAATTTAATCTATAAAATATAGCTAATGGTATACTACATTTCAGTTTCTTTAAAAAAAGAACTTTACTTTTAATATTTTATTCAACTATTTATCTTCTTGTTTTGTGATGAAGTCTTTATTAATAAGCAATAGAAGATTATAAATAAGAATAAGCCTCTTTGTCTCCATAAAACACTTTCAGTGAAAAAAACAAAAGACATCATTAGACTAAACATTATTATCAAAAAGTTTTTAGACTTTATACCTCTTATCCATACACATATCAATATACTAAGCAAAATAACTAACCCTAAGACTCCCGTTTCAGATAAGGTTTGTGCATATTGGTTATGATAGTTATAGTAATGAAACTTAAAGTAGGTATCGTAGTTTTTATGCCTTTGTTCTAAATTCTGTTTAGAAGCAAATAAGCCAAACCCTTTTAATATTATATTTTCTTCTTCAATTTGTTCTTTTAAGATTCTCAGTTGAAAAAGGCGAATAGAGCTACCAGTCCAATAATATACTTTTCCAAATTCCTCTTTTTCTAGTACCTCACTAAATTTTGTGTGTTTTTCAAACGAAAATCGTTCGGAAAGTGTAATTGAGCTTATTCCTATTATAGTGATACCAATAATAGAAACCAGTATTACTGTTTTTCTATTTAGTTTAGGGATTTTAGAATTCAATATATATATCAATATGCCAATACATAATACAAATAATATTGTTTTAGAAGATAATAAAAAGAGGAAGAGCAGGAAAAACACAATCATGCTTTTTTGCTTTATAGAACGCTGCTTTAGAGATATCAAATAGAACATACTTATTGAAAAAATCAATGATACATATATTGCATTTAAATCAAAAATAGCTACAAGGTTATGGTAGGTATAAGCGTCTAATGTTTTTGTTTTAAAGAACCCATAGGTTGCTATAATTAAAAAGAATACTCCTAAAAAAAAGTTAAAGACAGTAAAGACTTTCATTACAATCATGAAGTCTTTTTTGGTTAATTTAGGAATTAACATGAATGCCGTAGGAACCAGAAGAAGTGACACTGTTCTTTCTAGACCTTTTAAAGTCTGAGCCTTATCTACAGACCACATTAAAGATAAAACAAACAACACATACAATAATATCGGGAGCAGAAAAGGGAGTTCAATTTTAAAACTGGTTTTATTTAAAATTGCATGTCGAATTGAAAAAAAAACGAATAACCCAAGCAGTATTCCACTTGTAGCAAAGCCAAGTAATAATGTTGATACAGATAATGCAAGTAAATACATTAAAAACTCAACTGAATTGATTTTAATGCTAATTCTTTTTAACGCAGTCATGCAAAAAATCTAAATATTTTTTATTAATTAATTCCCATTTAAAATTCTCATCGATCTTTTTATAACAATTTTCAATTTTGCCTATATGATCACTCTTGTTAAGGGTGTCAATATGATGTTTAACATCTTCTTTATTGCTAAAATAAAATGCATCATCTTCTAAGATTGATTTTGTAAATTCATTATCGTGAGCAATCATTAAAGCTTTTGACGCCATTGCCTCTAATAGTGATGGATTTGTACCTCCTACTGAATGTCCATGAAAATATAATTTTGAATAGTATCGTAAGTTGTCTAAATGTTCTATGTTATAAATGCCTCCCATAAATTTAATATGTTCTACATCTTTAAACTTCTTTTTTAGATGTGCTCCAAACTTATTCACATCATGTTTGCCTACAACAAGAAACGGTGTTTTTTTATTTGATATTGCAACACCATCTAATATGACTTCTAAATTGTTTTCTGGTTCAAATCTTGCAATTAACATGTTGTAATTACCTGCTTCAACAGTATACGACTTTAATACCTCTATATCTGGTTTATCAAACAATTCAGCACCATATGCTATGTATTCTGAATTTACATTGTACTCTTTTAGTAAATAGTTTTGTATCCCTATTGAATCTGAAATCAAGAAATCACTTGACTTAACAGCTAGTTTTTCAGCATATTTTAAAAACCTTCTAACTGGTGGAGAATATTTAGAACGCTTCCATTCGAGTCCATCCATATTACTAATTATTACAGGTTTTTTAGGCAATAATCGGTGCCATATCGTATTACTTGTATACCCTAATTGTAATAAAACGTCAAAATCTCGTTTTTTAGAATCTCTAATACAATTGAAATCGTAAATAAATTGTCCAAAAGTTCCTAATTTATCTTCAGGATCATTACAGTGGATAAGCTGAACCCCTTTAAATGTCTTCTCTTTATATTTATGAAGACTAGAGTTATAAACGTATACTTCATATCCTTTTTCTGCTAGGTAAACAGCAAAGAACTCTGTAAACTGTTCAAACCCTCCATAGTGATTTGGTATCCCTCTTGTCCCTAAAATTCCTATCTTCATTAATCTAATTTTTATTAAACACTACAAAACTACATGTCTTTATATATTTGAACAAATTGTTCTACGTGTCTTTGCAAAGAAAACTCATTTATTGCATGTTCATAGCCTTGTAAACCTAGTGTTGCTATATTGGATTTACTTGCTATTAATTTTTGTATTGTAGATGCTAAATCATCACTGTTATTTGGCTCAAAGAAATAACCTGTTTTATCGTTTAATATAATTTCTATTAGTCCACCATGCTTCGCAGCAATTACTGGTTTTTTGGCAAGCATAGCTTCTAGCGCTACTAATCCAAAAGGTTCTGGCTCTGTTGATGAGATCACTCCTATATCAATACTATCCCAAATGCTCCAAATATTTTCTTGAAATGGTATTATTTTACAAGAATTGTTTAATCCCAATTGATTAATGCTTTGATCTAACTCATGAACTAGGTATTCTTGATTTGGAGGTGCAGAACCCACAAAAACTAACTTCAAATTAGGGTTAGCCTCCTTTATTTTTGAAAAGGCTTCTAGCAAGAGTTTTTGACCTTTCCATTTGCTAATTCTGCCAACTAATGCAAGCACAATATCGTCTTTACTATAGTTAAATACGTTTGTTCTTATTTGTTGTTTTTCAATTTCCGAAGTGACACCAGTATTTCTATCCATTCCGTTAAGGTTTACAATTGACTTTTGAAACAATGATGTGTTATTTTGACATAAAAAATCTCTGGAAGCTCTTGAGTTAAAAACAACTTTTTGTGAAAGTGCTCTTACAAGAATTGGATAAACCATACTAACGGCTTTAGGCTTTTTAATAATTTCATGAACATGCCAAACGTGTTTAATTTTATAGCGTTTTGCATAAAAAGCACCTAATAATACAGCCAAGGTGTTAGAGTGTATGATATCTATTTTTTCATTACTTAAAAGTTTATTTAACTTTTTTGTGGTTTTCATTATCAGAAATGGGAGCCCAATTAACTTACTGGGCTTAAAAATACTTCTAGATACTTTAATTACCGGAAATATAATAACTCTAACGTTTTGTTTTTCTAATAAGTGACGTAATGGCCCATCATTTGGTAATATTACTATGGTTTTAAATTCTGGATTTAAATTGATACCACCAACAAGGTAATTTAAGGTTTTGTCAGAACCATAAAGTTCTGCTGATTGATGAATATAAAGTATTGTTTTAGGCATTAATTTCTTTAATTATTTTAGCAGGTACTCCTCCAACTACTACATTAGGTGGAAATACATCTTTAACAACCGAACCAGCTGCAACTACAGAGTTATCTCCTATTTTACAACCATCTAAAAAGGTGGCTTTAGAACCAACCCAAATATTGTTACCAAGCTCGATTCCTTGTGATGTTACTCCTTGATCTCTAATGAGCATATCCTTGTTAGAAAAATTGTGGTTTTCAGAATGAAAGCTTATGTATTGCCCCATAATAACATCATTCCCAATTTTAACTCCACCAGAACATCCAAAATATGAATACTCTCCAACGGCAGAATTATTTCCAATTTCTAAGCCAATTCCATATTTAGACAAATGACTTGTTGTGCTTACGGTAGAAAACGCACCTATTTTAACGACATGTCCAAAGCTTACTTTTTTGCTTGCATGACAATCAATCAAAACATCTTTTTCTAGCGTACAACTGTGACCAAATTGAAAGTTCTTGGAATTTAAAATACGTGTTCTTTTACCAACGAAAATTTTTCTTCCGGTTTTAAACAAACCTCTAAACATCATAAAAAACCTTGAAAACAAAAAAGAGATAATCAGTTTATTTGAGATATTATCATCCAAAGTGTATGATTTACCAAACTTGATAAGCAATTTTTGTAGTATGTTTTTAAGCATTATTTATTCTAAATGGTTATGAAACAAGCTTTAGTTTTTGAGATTCTTGTTTTTTATAATAATGTTGAAGGTATAGCAATGCTCCAACAAAAATACCGCTAAAATCACGAGGATTATAAACCCCTGATACTATTAACGTTGTAAACATATAATAAATAGCCATTCCAGACAATAAACTATTAATAATTCTTCTCTTATTATTTTTAGTTTGAATGTAAACCTGTCCGTATAACAGCATTAAAAACAAGAAAAATGATAATAAACCCAAAAGACCAGATTTGTACAGAATGTATGTATAACCATTATGGAGTGTAGTAATGTATTGTATTCCATCTTTACTTAAGGGAGCAACAAACTCTAAATCCACTAACGAACCAACACCTTTCCCTGTTATTAAACCTGTAGCAAATGGCGTACTTTCTAATTGTTCAATAGCTTTTTTTGCTTCATAAGCTCTCCAATGGTCCCATAAATCTTTATGATCTTTTTCATTAATATCGGAATCAAAAATTTCGGAAGGTGCTATTTTCATTTTATATAGAAACCCTTCAAAACCATCTGCACCACGCTTTATATCTACGGAAAATAAATAAATATAAAACATCGTAATTACAGCAATAAAGCCAAACATGTAAATCACTGCTTTGGAAGATATTTTCAAAAATTCATTTAAAGCTAGTAATAAAATCACAACTGAAACTGTGGTTTTTCTAGAGAAATAAAAGATAAAAGAAGTGATAATAATTATCACAATAGTTTTCCTGTATTTTGATTTAACAGTATATAATTGCCTTCCTTTTTTTGATAACAAAATTACAATGGCAAAAATTTCTACAACATTACCTCTTCCTGCATAATTTCTAAGTTTATTAATATTAAAATCATTGTTTAATAAAAAACTAAATGATTTAAATAAGTGAATTATAGCAAATAATAAGGCTAATTGGATAATTATTTTAAAAATAAAAGACTTGTCTTTAATGTTTTTAATAAAATAATAACCCATAATAATGTAAATAAATGGGTTGGAAAGAAAGAATATATCTTTAACAATGTCTAAGGGAGCGCTAGGATATAGAAATGTTGAAATTAAAGCTATGCCTAAAATAAATATCAAAGTTGAAATTATTTTAATCATTGTAATTGAATATTTACTCTTAAAATCAACAATTACAAAGAAAAACATGAACGTAATTAAAAGCATATTAGCTTCAATAGATTGTACTACTGATGGCACTATTAATAATAGGGCTAATGAGAACTTACGAATTTTTTCTAATTTTAAAACCATTTCTGATTATCAACAAATACTATTCTATTGTTTTTTCGAAGATAAAGTGTTCTTTACAATTTTAAAGGTAAAATTTAGAAAAATACTTAATAGGGAAAGTTGTTTTAAAGGAAAACTAAAATGTTTTTTGGAATACGTTTTAAACCCCTTTTTTAAATAGCCTTCACGACTCACGTTATAGCCTCCAAAATGAATGTACTTTAGTGATGGAAGGTATATGACTTTGAAGTTCATTAAGTGGATTTTTTTGCATAAATCAATATCTTCAACATACATAAAATAATCCTCATCGAAACCCTCTATCAAATCCCACACGTTTTTCTTAACTATTAAAAAAGAAGCCTCTATCCAATTAACTTCATATGAATTTTTACTAAAATCTCCTTTAGCAAAACCTTCATCCATTTTATATAATTTATATAATTTTAATAGTCGCAAAGGATTTGGAAAATAACCTACAGAATTTCTATACTCTTTATTTTTTCCAAACATTTTAATCCCTAAAGCCCCAACATTTGCTTCTTGTAATTTTTCAAAAGCTAATATCAAATCGTCCTGTATGACTGTGTCATTATTAAGTAGTAAAATATAGTCTCCTGTTGCGTTTTTAGCTCCTACATTATTTCCTTTTGAAAACCCTAAATTAGTTTCGCTAGGAATCAATATAACATCATTTCCATAATTTTCCTTAATTAACGAAACACTATTATCTGTTGATGCATTATCAACAATAATAATTTCATAATTAATTCCTTTTGTATGTTTTTTAATTGAATCAATACAGTTCTTCAAATAAATTACGCCATTATAGTTTACAATTATAATTGAAAGTTTTATTTGAAGATTACTCATAATATTTACCGCTATTTCCTTTTAGTACTTCCACTTTGTTAAGTCTACCATAAGTTTGCCTTCTAACGCTTTGACTTCTTTCTTAAAATACGTTTCGTATACCCTTTTCTTTTCGTCAAGGGTTAAATCTTCTTTTGTCGTTTCTTTTAAGTTATTTCTCTCAATAAAAAACATAATCTTATTCTTTATGCTTTTAGAGGGAACTAATTTACCAACTGCCTTTTTGAACCTATTTGGTCTATAAATAAATTCACTTAACTTTTTGTTTTTTGATACTGATGCTGGGTTACTTTTAACGTCAAAATTATAATCAAAATAGTCTAAACCAATAAAACCTGTTAGTTTTTTAAAAAAAACAGATCTATTCTGTATAAGGTCATCAAATAATAAAACTTCTACATTATCTTTTCCAAAAACAGTTTCGTAGTTTATAATTTGATCTAAATATAAGCCCCTAGAAGCATAACTAAAATGTGTGTTATCAAAATCGGATACAAGCCTTTCGTTTTCATCTTCAAGTGCCCTCTGAAAAGATAAATTTTCAAGACCTCTTCGTTTAGTCATTAAATAATGGGAGAATGCTCTATCTACAGGGTTTCTCAAAATAAACACGACTTTAATTTCTCCAAATGCATCATGAATTTTCTTAGCAGAGTCTTTAAAAAAAGAATACTCTGGGTCTATTTCACCAAGATATTTAGAATCTGTGCTTTTAAAAAAGAAATCAAAATAATATTGTAGTCCTTTCTCGAACTTTTCATCTTCACAAAAAAAATGAGTTTCTTTATAAATAGGTAAAGATAAATCTGGATGTTGATTCAAGATATCATGAATAGTAGACGTTCCTGCTTTTTGAACACCAACGCACATAAAATTTAATTTTTTACTCATTTCTAGTCTTAATTACTTTGGCAGGAACTCCTCCTACTATTGAATTTGGAGGGACATCTTTTGTTACAACAGCATTGGCTGCTATTATTGCTCCTTCATTAATAACCACTCCTTTTGTTATAACAGCTCCATAACCTATCCAAACATTATCTTTGATTATTATTTCAGATGTATTAATTCCTTGACTAATCATATCTGAATTTAAGTCATCGAAATTATGGTCTGTATCACGTATTGAAACACTATCTGCAATCATAACGTTATTACCAATAACTATTTTCTCGTTTACACCAATAACACAAAAAGAACTAACATATGAGTTTTCTCCTAAAACAAATAAGCCTGTTCCTTGAATTATTATATCATGTTTTAAAAGCGAATTCTTTCTCAATTCAACTTTTAAAGATTTTTTTGAACCTAAAAAAGGTTTTATACTCACTCTTTTTTCTATAACGACATTAGATTCAGTATTTAAAATACCCAAATACCTTATTTTGTTTATAAGGGTATAGACTTTACGATCAAATCGGATTTTAAATTTTATTAAAAATATCATAACCTAAAAAAAGCATAGAAACCTAGTTTCTTTTTTATATAAATAATACAAAGTAAATTCAATATTATATTAGCACTTAAACTTGCAATTGCAGCACCTAATATACCTAGTTCATTAATTAAAATATAATTTAATACAATATTAATGATAACCGTTATAATTGTAAAGTTCCTTAATTCTTTTTGATGTTTAGTCATATTTAAAATTTGACCAACACTTCCAGACATGGCATTAAAAAATAAACCAATTGAAATTACAATTACCACACTAGAGCCTTCTAAAAACTCGTCTCCAAACAATCCTAAAATTTGTTTATTAAAAAGTATCAGAAAAATAACGAGTGGTAGCGTTAAAATAGTAATTAATTTGGTTGCTTTTAAGGCAAAAAACTCTATTTGTTTAACATCTTTTTGCCCATGCAACTCAGCAATTTTAGGAGCAAGAACAGTATTTATGACATTTATTATTATAAGTGCTACAGTAGCTAATTTATACGCAACGTTGTATATACCTACTTGAGATTTAGATTCCATTGCTCCTAACATTAAAACATCTGTCCACTCTGACATAAATATAAAGGCAGAGCTAAACATCATTGGAAATGATAACAAGAATAAACTATTGTATTTAAAGTTAATAGAGCTCTTTAAGCTTTTTAATGGGAAGTACGGGATTAATATAAGGGCTGTTATTGCTATTGAGATTAAATAACTTAAAATAATGAAATAGTCGTCTAATGAATAATGGTAAATTAAAAATAAAAAACTCAAAAACATCAAATAAGGAATCACATAAATATGCAATCCGTAAAGCACAAACTTTTGTCTTGCTCTTAAAAACTCACAGAAAAAAAGATGGAATACTGAAAAAATAAAAAAGATAGAAATGTAACTAAAATAGTCAACTAACATTTCATCTTTAAATACTTTAATAGCTATAAATTCTTTCAGGAAATGTAATACAACAAAAAAAAACAAAGAAGATAAAAAAAGTGTTTTCGTTGTTTTTAGTAAATAGTTGTTTAATGGTTTTTTGTTTTTGAAAAAATTTTGATCTGCAGTTAATTTTAATGTAGAGGACGTCAATCCAAACGAAAATATTAAAATTGCAAATTGCAAACTAGTGATTGCAATAGAGTATCTACCAAAAACTGTTGCGCCATATGAGTTTGTGATAAAAAGAATACATAGGTATGATAATACCATTCCTGAAATCCTTAAAACAAAAACACTAGAGAGATTTTTAAAAAATGCACTACCCTTAATTTTAAAGAAATCCATCATATGTTCTATCCTTGAAGACTCGAGAGCTTGTATGTTTTAAAAGAAAGTGTAATTAATTTTATTCTCTAATATTTCTCTAGAGAAAAATGTTGGATCATAGTTGTTATCTACCTCTCTACCTACTGCTGTATGTGCTTCCCTATCAAAATTTATGAAATTATTCGGAATGAAAAACTGAAAGAAATTTTCTTTACTTATTACAATTTCTTTACCATAGTAGTTTAGTCTAGATTCGTTGAAATCTATTTTTTGAGTTTTTTCTGAATTACCAAACCTTAATATAAGTCGTGTTGGTAAAACATCTTCTTTCAATTTGAAAACTAAATCTTGTGGAGAAAGACTACCACTAACTTGAAGTGATATTGACTTTTCTTTTGCTATCTGTTCGTTTTCTACATCTAAATAAAACAAAGTAAACTCGTCATCATTTTCAATAACAGCATTTATACTAAAAGTAAAATAATCTTCATTTTGTAAACTAATATTATTATTCTCTTTTGATACTTCCTTTTTTTCGTCTTTACAACTAGCAAAAGCAAATAACGTAATCAATAAAATAATTTTAAATTTCATAATGTAAATGTTTATTTAAACTATCATACCTGCCGCAACAGTTTCATTAGTCGCATCATCTACTAGAATAATACTTCCTGTAGTTCTATTCTCTCTATAAGAATCAATCATAAGAGGTTTTGTCGTCCTTATTTTAACTTTACAGATATCATTCATTTTTAATTCTTTATCATCATGAATTCTATCTAAAGTATTGATATTATATTTATAAACAACTTCTTTAATCATCGCTTTTTGATCGTTAGAAGTGTGTTTTATTGTATATTTTACTCTTGGCTTAGCACCGTCATTATTTAACCAACACAGCATTACTTCTATATCTTGTGATGCTTCTGGTTTGTTATTAGAACGCACAATCATATCTCCTCTACCAACATCTATATCATCTTCTAATGTTATGGACACAGACATTGGTGCAAAAGCTTCTTCAAGTTCTTTATCCAGCGTATCAATACTTTTAATTTTAGAAGTAAAACCTGATGGCATAATAGTGACTTCATCTCCTTTTCTAAAAATACCACTTGCTACACGACCTGCATAACCTCTATAATCTATAAACCCCTCGCTTTGAGGCCTTAATACTGTTTGAACAGGGAAACGTGAATCTACTTTATTAATATCACTACTAATATGCATTGTCTCTAATGTGTGAAGCATTGGAGCTCCTTGATACCAATCCATGTTTTTGGATTTGTTTACCACATTATCTCCATTTAATGCACTCATCGGTATAAATCGTACATCTGTCACTAACATCTTTGAAGAAATATCTTCAAATTGTCTAATAATGTTATTATAAACGTCTTCAGAATAGTCAACCAAATCCATTTTGTTCACACATACAATGATATGTGGTATTTGTAATAAGGAAGCTATAAATGCATGCCTTTTCGTTTGCTCAATTACTCCATGTCTAGCATCTATTAAAATAGTCGCCACATTAGCAGTTGAAGCTCCTGTAACCATATTACGTGTGTATTGTACATGACCTGGAGTATCTGCAATTATAAATTTACGTTTTGGCGTTGTAAAGTACCTATATGCAACGTCAATTGTAATTCCTTGCTCACGCTCATCTCTTAAGCCATCTGTAAACAAAGCTAAATCTACGCCTTCATGACCTTTCTTTTTACTTGTATTTGTAATAGCTTCTAGTTGATCCTCAAATATTGATTTAGAATCATATAATAATCGTCCTATTAAAGTGCTTTTCCCATCATCTACACTTCCTGCTGTTGTAAAACGCAATAATTGATTGTTGTCTAACATTTTTTACTTTTATTGAATAGGTTTCTGCTTTCACAGAAATGATAAATTAATTTCTAAAAATACCCTTGACGTTTTCTGTCTTCCATTGCAGATTCAGAACGTTTATCATCACTTCTGTTTCCACGTTCAGTATTTCTCATTCCTGCAACTTCTGTAGCAATCTTTTCTAACGTGTCAGCTTCAGACTCATCTCCACCTGTAATTGTAATATCTCCTAGAGTTCTAAAACGTATTTTTTTAGTAACGACTTCTTCATGCGCTTCTAATACCAAAAATTCAGAATTTGGTATCCAAGTGTTTTGTCTCCAAACCACTTCTCTTTCATGTGCAAAATATAATGACGGAATGGCAATGTTTTCTCTTTTGATATAATTCCAAACATCCATCTCTGTCCAGTTACTAATTGGAAATGCTCTAAAATGCTCTCCTTCAAAATGTTTACCGTTGAAAATATTCCAAAGTTCTGGTCTTTGGTTTTTAGGATCCCATTGTCCAAAATCATCTCTATGTGAAAAGAAACGTTCTTTAGCTCTTGCTTTTTCTTCGTCTCGTCTTCCTCCACCTATTGCGCAATCTATTTTGTTAGATTCAATAGCATCCAATAGTGTTGTTATTTGAAGAGCGTTTCTTGTAGCGTTTTTTCCTTTTTCTTCGGAAACACGGCCATCATCAATAGACTCCTGAACAGAACCAACAATAAGTTGTACGCCTAATTTTTTGATAATGTCATCTCTAAAATTAATAGTTTCAGGAAAATTATGACCTGTGTCTACATGCATTAAAGGAAACGGAATTTGAGCTGGATAGAATGCTTTTTGAGCTAAATGAGTAACCAAAATAGAATCTTTACCTCCTGAAAATAAAATAACAGGATTCTCAAACTGAGCCCATACTTCTCTCAAAATATAAATAGCCTCACTCTCTAATTCATCTAAATAATTTAAATAATACTTACTCATGTGTGAGTTGTAATTTAGGTTTAATAAAATCTACAATTCTTTTTACTGAGTCTTCAATAGACTCTATTTCTGTTTTAATTTCAATATCTGGTTGATCTGGCGCTTCATATGGAGCAGAAATACCTGTCATATTCTTAATCTCTCCTGCTCTAGCCTTTTTGTAAAGACCTTTTACATCTCTTCGCTCACATTCCTCAACACTTGTATTGATATAAACTTCGACAAAGTTAACATCTTTGACAATAGTTCTAATATTCTGTCTGTCTTTTTTATATGGAGACACAAATGCCGCTAACACAACTAGGCCTGCATCTATCATTAAATTAGATATCTCAGCAATGCGTCTTATGTTTTCTGTTCTGTCTTTTGGAGCAAATGTGAGATCGTTATTTATACCTTTTCTAATGTTATCACCATCAAGAGAATACGTTTTTATTCTCATGTCAAATAATTCTTTCTCAACTAAATTAGCAATTGTAGACTTACCAGATCCAGATAAACCAGTAAACCATAATAAAAACGAATTATGATTGTTAGAGACAACCCTTTCTTTTCTTGAAACTTGATAAGTATGTGCTATTATATTCTCTTTCATGCGTTTATATATTATTTTTTATGGACACATGCTGTTCGCCATTAATCATTCCTTTGGGTGATTATACTTTTAACATGCTCGTTTCATAATCAATAAGTTATAGTTCTTTTTTATTTCTATTAGAAAGCCCATAGTTTAACTTATACCAAAAACGTTCATGAAAGTAATACAAAAACATCTTTGTAACAACCTCTGCAAATCCAATTTTTAATCCAGTTAAAGGATCTCCAGAAATAATCCAAGCTAAAATCATTGTGTCTATGGTGCCAATAAGTCTCCAAGTAAATGTTTTAGCTATGTGCCTTTTTCTACTTTCTAAAACTTCACCGTCTTTTGATAAGTTTATTTTAAACCAAGCTCTTTCGTGAAAATAATAAAGTAACATTTTTGTTACGACCTCAGCAAAGCCAATCTTTAAACCAATGGTTGGGCTTCCAGAGATAATCCATGAAAGTATCACAGTATCTATAGTTCCCACTATTCTCCAAGTAATAGTTTTAGCTATATGTCTTTTATGAGATTGGTCTTTCATGATTTAGATACAATAAACCAAGGGTTTAAAAGGTTCTCTTTATTGTACAAAAGGGATTTATTAGTCTCTTTTGAAATCACTTGAACACCCACGGCATTACAAATTGCCTGTCCTGCAGCTGTATCCCACTCCATTGTTGGAGCAAACCTTGGGTAAACATCTGCCTTACCTTCTGCAACTAAACAAAACTTCAATGAGCTCCCTTTAGAAACGATATCGACATCTTTACCTTCCGTTTTTAATTGTGAGATATAATTTAGTGTTTCTTCGCTCATATGAGAGCGACTACCAACAACCTCAATAAAACTCCCATCATTATGTTTAGGTTGAAGTATTTTTGATGCTTCTAAAATCGTAGAAATTGATGTGTTATGATTTAATAGCTCAACCTTATACGCAGTGTTTTTAATATTATCAGCGTAATAAAGCGTTTTTGATGCTGGTACATAAATAACTCCTAATTGAGGAACTCCATTATGAACTAAGGCAATATTAACAGTGAATTCTCCATTTCGCTTTATGAATTCTTTAGTGCCATCAACAGGGTCTACAATCCAACATGTATCCCAGTTTTTCCTTATATCAAAATCTATTTGTTTATTCTCTTCACTAATAATTGGTATAGGTGTCTCAATGAGGTAAGAGTTAATAATATCATTCGCTCTTTTATCTGCTTCTGTTAAAGGGGATTTATCATCTTTAATTTCAACATTGAAAGCAGTATCATAAACCTCCATAATAACTTCACCAGCCTTTAAAGACGCTTCAATTGCGATTCTTAGGTTTTTATTTATTTCTATACCACTCATACATTTCTTTTATTCCGTTCTCTAAGTCCATTGTGTGTTTCCAACCTAGATCATTCAATTTAGATACATCTGTAAGTTTCCTTAATGTACCATCTGGTTTATCTATATTATATAATAAATTTCCTTTAAAGCCAATGATAGCTTTAACGGTTTCGGCAAGCTCTTTAATAGAGATGTCTTCACCTGTGCCTATATTGATATGTGTATTTCGTATTTCTTTTTTTTCTTCGGAAAACGTATCACTAAAGTCTCTGTTTTCCATAATAAACACACAAGCGTCTGCCATATCTTTAGACCATAAAAACTCTCTTTTTGGCTTTCCTGAACCCCAAATTTCTACTCCAGATTCTGAAACTCCAAATCCTGACAAATATGCTTTAGCGTCTTCTAAATTTGAAAGTCCAAGATCTTTCAAAACTTCTTCATTTTTGTTTTGGGATAACAGTTTTGCTAAATGAATTTTTCTAATTAAGGCAGGAAGTACGTGTGATTTTTCTAAATCAAAATTATCATTTGGTCCATAAAGATTAGTTGGCATTACAGAGATGTAGTTTGTTCCGTACTGCAAATTATAACTTTCACACATTTTTATACCAGCAATCTTAGCTATAGCATAAGGTTCGTTTGTATATTCTAAAGTATCTGTGAGCAGATACTCTTCTTTCATTGGTTGTGGTGAATTCTTAGGGTAAATACATGTGCTTCCTAGAAAAAGTAATTTTTTTACACCGTGTTTATAGCTTTGATGAATTACATTGTTTTGTATCATCATATTGGCATATATAAAATCTGCCCTATACGTATTATTGGCAATAATTCCTCCAACTTTTGCAGCGGCAAGAAAAACGTAGTCAGGTGTTTCCGAAGCAAAAAAATCTTCAACACTCTTTTGATTTGTAAGATCCAGTTCTTTGTGTGTTCTGGTAATAATATTATTATACCCTTTTTGTTTAAGGTTGTCTAACAATGCGCTTCCAACTAAACCACGATGACCTGCAATATAAATTTTAGATTCTATATTCATAAAATACTACTCAAAGTAATTTTTGATTTTGTATCCGCCGTCTTTTAAGTATTGTTGCTTTTGCATCAATTTGACATCACTAGACATCATATCTTCAACTAAAGCTGGCAAATCATACTCTGGGATCCAGCCAAGTTTCTCTCTTGCTTTTGTGGCATCTCCTATTAGAAGCTCAACTTCGGTTGGCCTAAAATATTTTTCATCTACAGCAACAACTTCTTTACCTATTTCTACTTGGTATTCGGGTTGACTACAAGATTTAATGTAGGCTTTTTCATTAGAACCTTCTCCCTTGAATTCAAGTACAATTCCAACGTGATTAAAACACATTCTAACAAAATCTCTTACAGATGTCGTTTTACCTGTTGCAATTACCCAGTCTTCTGGAGTATCTGCTTGAAGTATCATCCACATCATTCTAATATAATCTTTTGCGTGTCCCCAATCTCTTTGGGCGTCTAGATTACCAAGGTAAATTTTATCTTGTAAACCTAAAGCTATTTTTGATGTTGCTCTCGTTATTTTTCTTGTAACAAATGTTTCTCCTCTAATTGGTGATTCATGATTAAATAAGATCCCGTTACAAGCATACATCCCATAAGCCTCACGATAGTTAACAGTTATCCAATAAGCATACATTTTTGCAACGGCATATGGACTTCTTGGGTAAAAAGGTGTGGTTTCTGTTTGTGGTACTTCTTGTACTTTACCATAAAGTTCTGATGTAGATGCTTGATATATTCTAGTCGTTTTTTCTAACCCTAGAATTCTAATCGCTTCTAAAAGTCTAAGTGTCCCAATACCATCAGCATTAGCAGTATATTCTGGCATTTCAAAAGAGACATGCACATGACTCATAGCTGCAAGGTTATAAATCTCATCTGGCTTTACATCTTTAATAATCCTAATAAGATTAGTACTATCTGTTAAATCACCATAGTGCAATATGAAGTTTTGATTTTCATCATGAGGATCTTGATATAAATGATCAATCCTACCCGTGTTAAAAAGAGAAGATCTCCTTTTAACTCCATGTACTATATATCCTTTTTTCAACAAAAATTCACTTAAATAAGCGCCATCTTGACCTGTTACTCCTGTAATTAAGGCTATTTTTTTTTGCATTTTTTTATTTGCTGATATTATTTAAATTAGAAATTGCCTTTTTAAGGCTATCTCTCCAATGAGGGATTTCTATTTGAAAACACTCTTTTATTTTATCCTTATCTAAAACACTAAAAGGTGGCCTTTTAGCAGGCGTTGGGTAATTGCTAGTTTTAATAGGTGATAACTTTAATTCTTTTTGATTCTCATCAAATATGGCTTGAGCAAAATCATACCAACTAGCTACACCTTCATTACTAAAATGATATAATCCGTAATTATCACTGTTCAATTTAATGATTTTCAAAATAACTTCTGCTAAATCTTTAGCATATGTTGGTGTTCCTATTTGATCGCTAACAACACTTAATGACTCTCTTTCATTAGAAAGCCTTAGCATGGTCTTCAAAAAATTATTTCCATATTCAGAATATAACCACGAAGTTCTAATAATAAAGTGTTCAGGTAGGTGTTTTTGAATTTCAACCTCACCTTTTAACTTTGTTAACCCATAAACACTTTCTGGATTGGTATCATCTGTTTCTATATATGCAGTCGACTTACTTCCATTAAACACAAAATCTGTTGATACATGTATTAATTTAGCATTTACTTTTGAGCACTCAGTAGCTAAATTTCTTGCTCCTAATACATTTACTTTTGAGGCAGCGTCGATATCGCTTTCTGCCTTATCAACAGCTGTATAAGCCGCACAATTAATACAAAAATCTATATGTTGATTTTCAAAAAATGATTTAACTATTTCTGAATTAGTAATATCTAAATCTGTAGAATTTTTAAAAAAAAATTTAATCTGACTTTCTTGATTTACAAAGTCTTTAATACATCTTGCAAGTTGACCATTTGAGCCAGTAACTAAAATATTTAACATAAATCTGCACGCTCTAGTTTGGGCAAAATTAAATCTTTTTCTGAGATAATAAACTCACTATCCTTTAATTTCCAATCAATGTTAATATTGGGATCATTGTAAATCAGACCTCTTTCTGAAGCTTTATCATAAAAATTATCACACTTGTATGAAAAAATTGCTGTGTCACTCAAAACGATAAATCCGTGAGCAAATCCTCTTGGGACGAATAGCTGTCTTTTATTCGTTTCAGATAATTCTACAGAGACATAGCTTCCAAATGTGCGAGAACCTTCTCTAAGGTCTACTGCAACATCTAAAACTGTACCTTTTACAACACGTACCAATTTGGCTTGAGCAAACTCTCCTATTTGATAATGCAGCCCTCTAAGCACTCCTTTTGATGAAAATGACTCATTATCTTGAACAAAGTTAATATTTAATCCTGTTGATTTATTAAATGTTTTTAGGTTAAATGTTTCAGAGAAATAGCCTCTCTCATCTTCAAAAACCATAGGTTCTATAATAAAGCAGTCTTCTATTGAAGTTGGAATTATTGTCATTATAAATGGTGTTGTTATTTCTCTAAAATGCTTAATAGGTGTAGTCCGTAACCACTTTTAGTAAGGGGCTGAATTAATTCTCTAAAATCGTCTTCGCTTATATAGCCCATTCTATATGCTGCTTCTTCAATTGCTCCAATTTTAAGACCTTGTCGCTCTTCAATTACCTGCACAAACTGAGACGCCTGCATTAAAGAATTAAAAGTACCTGTATCTAACCAAGCTGTTCCTTTATCTAAAACACTAACTTTTAATTTTCCTTGTTGTAAATAAACCTTATTCACATCTGTTATTTCTAACTCACCTCTATGACTTGGTTTTATGTTTTTAGCGATCTCAACAACAGAATTGTCATAAAAATATATTCCTGGTACTGCGTAATTAGATTTTGGATTCTTCGGTTTTTCTTCTATCGAAATAACCTTACCATTAGAATCAAATTCAGCTACACCATATCGTTCTGGGTCGTGAACATGGTATGCATAGATTATACCACCATCAGGATCATTATTTGCTTGTAGAAGTGATTCTAGACCTGTTCCGTAGAAAATATTATCGCCTAAAATAAGTGCTACTTTGTCATCTCCTATAAAATCTGCACCAATAATAAATGCTTCAGCAAGACCATTGGGAGCTTCTTGAACCGCATACTCAAAACGACATCCAAACTTTTTACCATCTCCTAATAATTGCTCAAATAACGGTAAATCATGAGGTGTTGAGATTATTAGTATATCCTTTATACCTGACCACATTAAAGTAGATAAAGGATAGTAAATCATTGGTTTATCATAGATAGGCATTAATTGTTTGCTCACCGCTAAAGTTAATGGGTGTAATCTAGTGCCTGATCCTCCTGCTAATATTATTCCTTTCATTAATTATTCAGATTGATTAGTTAAGAGTATTGTTTATTATAGTAAGATTGGTATTCTCCACTGGTTACATTCTTTAACCATGTACTATTATCTAAATACCAATCTATTGTTATTTTTAGTCCTTCTTCAAATGTAACAGAAGGTTCCCAACCAAGTTCTTTATTGATTTTTGAAGCATCTATTGCATATCTTAAATCATGACCTGGACGATCTTTCACATAAGTTATGAGTTTCTCAGAAGACCCTTGAACTCTATTTAATTTGCTATCCATTTGCTTACAAAGCAACTTTACTAAGTCTATATTCTTCCACTCATTAAAACCACCAATATTGTATGTTTCCTCGTGTTTACCTTTATGAAATACTAAGTCAATGGCAATAGCATGATCTACGACATAAAGCCAGTCTCGTGTATAGTTTCCATCTCCATAAACCGGTAAAGGTTTTTCATTTATGATGTTATTTATAAACAAAGGAATTAGTTTTTCTGGAAACTGATTTTGCCCATAATTATTTGAGCAATTAGTTATAACATATGGAAGATTATAAGTCTCGCCGTATGCTCTTACAAAATGATCTGAACTTGCTTTAGATGCAGAATATGGTGAGTTAGGATCATAGGAAGTTGTTTCTGTAAATAATCCATCAGCACCTAAAGACCCATATACCTCATCTGTACTTATATGATAAAATAATTTATCGGTAAAATCATCTTTCCAAAGGCTCTTAAAGGCATTTAATAAAATCATAGTACCTATGACATTTGTTTTCACAAACGATAAGGGGTCTTCGATAGATCGATCCACGTGAGATTCGGCCGCTAAATGAATAACACTACTAAATTTGTGCTTTTCAAAAAGTGCATTTACAAAGCTCTCATCTGTAATATCTCCTTTTATGAAGGTGTAGTTCTCAGCAGATTCTATGTCAGACAAGTTTTCAAGATTCCCAGCGTAAGTCAATGCATCGAGATTGAAAATTTGATATTGAGGATATTTGTTTACAAACAATCTTGTAACATGAGATCCTATAAAGCCTGCTCCTCCTGTAATTAAAATTGATTTATATTTCATAATTCTTAACAAAGTTTACTGTTTTAAACCCTAAGAATATCAAACATAAAATAATGAATGCTAAGGCTGGAAATAGAATAGAGTATTTTTTAAACACATCGTCTGTTTTCATACCAACTTCTGAAAAATTTGAGAGAACATCATAATAGACGTTTTCTTGAATTACTTGTTGGTCTAGAACACTTATAGAATCTCTTATTCGTAAACCGCTTTGAAATAAATCATATTCTCTAGTAATAGATTTCTCTTGTGTAAGAGGTATTAATCCTTCTAAGCCAATTGATACAGCTCCTTTCTTTGATTCATCTTCTAGTATTTTTAAATAAACTAATTGTAAAGAATCTATTTTTTTCAAATCCTTTCTATAAGCTGTTTTACGAATAGCAATAGTAGAATCTCTTCTATCCATTAACTTTTTTGAATACTCATTTGTAAACGTTGTTTCGAAACCCTTAGAAAGATTCTTAAAAATATCTCTTTTAAATGATTTAACTTCGATAGTAAAAAGATCACTAGAATATATATCTCTATTTTCAACAAAATCTTCAAGTGATATGTCTTGAGATCTTATACTATCTATAGATTTAATATAATCATCATATTGTTTAACTAATTCATTCTCTGTTTCTGGTCCAGCTTCTATTGAAAAGCTTATCAGTTCTTCAGTGTCTTCTTTAGGTAAACTAAACACATCTGATAACTCATCATAATTCTCTGTATTTATAAGCGAATTGTAATAATCAATATTTGTGACAAGCTGATACTTAGACTCAAAGTATGGTTTTACAAGCATTTCAGAATAGAAAACTGGTTCTTTAACTTTTTCAAGACCGAAACCTACTAAAAAGGCCAGTAATACAACGATAGTAATTATTTTGAAGTTATCAATTAAGGCTTTTAAAATTGAAACAACAACAGAAAAAAGACTCTTAAAGATCGATAGGAAAAAGTCATATATCTTTGAAAAGAAGCTGCCGATAAGACTAAAAAAGACAACTAAATCAAGCTCTTCGGACTTATTTCTTTCATGCTCTGATTGTCCATTAGGTAAATTTTCACTCATATCTTTATATTATTTATTAAATATCTGTTGTAATATTTTTCTTGTTATTAAATAGGTTGGTTTAACTCCAGAAGTCCCCAAACCACCAGAAGCCAAAGTGCTTCCTGTTTCTAGTGGGTTGTCACTTGCATAATACGCATAACGTACTTTTACATCAGGATTAATACTACCTCGAACCTTTGATGCTGCTTGTATTGCTTTTTGATAATGAGCACCTTCCATTTCTAACCCAATCACATTCCATGTCGAATTATAAAAGAACTTTAATATTTCTTTATTTTGAAGTGATGTCCCTAAAACACTAATCATAGAACCCTCATAAACCTTAACTCCTTGTCCTTCTAAATCGGCTTTACTGAGTTCGTTTTCAAAAGGATAATTATCTGCTGTACCTTCAAAAATATGTGCTGATGGAATCATAATATCTCCTTTACCACCTTCTAAAATACCTGCCTTACCCATTATAGAAACAGACTCCACATTTAAATGTACTTTTTCACCATCAACATTGTAGGGTTTCAAAAACTCATCAATTGTTTCATAAGCCTGTTCTCCAAAGGCATAATCCATAACAAATAATACAGGTTTGTCATCATTATTAAATGAATCATCAAGCTCTATATCTGTTTTAGAAAAATCAATTTTAGCGGTATCAAAAATCTGAACATCTATATTTGTTCCAGATGTGTCCTTAATATAAATCATTCCACTCTGCAACGCTTCCTTTGTTATTTTATTGCGTAAAGCTTCATTTTCCTTTTTACCAATAGATTCATAAACTTCAAAAATATCTTTTTTTGACGTTATTGATTTTAAAGCTATAGGTGTAAAAATAGAATTCATGACACTGTGCATATTGGCACTTATGACATGAATTGGACGTCCTAGTAAATTTTTCTTTTGAAGTATTTCTTTAATATTATCAGCCCAAATTTCTCCGTGAATATGATGACCTAGTCGCTCTCTTAAAACTGGACTGAAGGTAACTGTTCTTTTATTGTTATTAACAACCTCTTCAATTGCCAATTTACCTAACCAATATACAATATGGAGTAATCGTTCAGGTTGTGCTTTAGTAGTAAATTTTGAATGTGCATTTGTAAGCTCCTCAAATGTTCTGCCTAAAATATTTGCAGTATGAGTAATGGCTATCTCACGCTCTTGTTGCGTTAATTTCTTTTTAGAAAGCACCGCTTTTTCTAATTTAATCCAATCTCGAGTTGTCCTTCCTTGCTCGTCTATTAAAACGCGTTTACTTATTTTATGAGACTCAATAAATAAAAAAGTAAGGTGTGTTAAGATGTCATATATTTCTGATCGACCTCTTGTGATTTCAATATTCATCTGTTCTGCATCGATGCGATAACAGTTACGACGTCTTTTTGGCGGAATTATTGGCTTAAAATGAGAATTCCCATATCCTTCATCACTTGTCAAGTTAATAAATGTACACTCCTCAATACCTTCTGGTAACCGGTCAATAACATATAATAACCCTTCTAATTCTGCTTTTTCTTCGGAAATAGATCCGTAAATTTCTGGTCTTAATAATAATAAAGACTCTCTAAGTGTCTCACCAGAAACTCCCATTGGCTTATAAAACCCACGATTAAATAAATGTCGCATTGTAACATACATTCTCTCAATGGCATTTGAGCTTTCTTGAGCTCTCGTTCTTTCGTGAATTTTTCTTTTATTCATTCCTTATGGTTTACGGGCAAATATAGTATTATTTCAACAATTTTTGAGCGTATAGCGCATCTGCAATTTTTCGGTCATTAGACAACCTTGGTATCTTGTTCTGCCCTCCCAATTTACCTATAGATTTCATGTAGTCTTGAAATCCGTTTTTCTTTATTATTGATATTTTTAATGGTTGCAGCACGTTTCCGAAGATCAAATCATAATAATAGCTATTCTGTTTCTGCATAGACCTATCTATGTTTTTTGCAAGCCCTAGAATGTCTTCAGGCTCATTATCAAATTCAATAAACCACTCATGAAATGGTAAACCAGAATCAGGATTAATCTGTGGAGCAACCGTGAATTCTGAAACACTAACCGCCAAACCATGTGTTGCCTCTTGTAAAGCATGTTCAACCTCTTTACCAATCACATGTTCACCAAACGCAGAAATAAAATGTTTAATTCTCCCTGAAACTATGACTCGATAAGGTTTTGTAGACGTAAACTCAACCGTGTCGCCAATATTATAAGCCCAAAGCCCAGCATTAGTAGAAATAATCATCACATAGTTGACACCTGTTTTTACTTCGGAAATCGTTAGACGTTTAGGATTGTCGTCAAAAAAATGATTGGCTTCTATAAACTCATAAAACATCCCAGAGTTTAATTGTAAAAGCATTCCTTTTTCATTCTGTTTGTCTTGAAACGCGAAAAAGCCTTCACTTGCAGGATACAACTCTATACTATCTACTTTTCTGCCTATTAAGCTTTCGAACTTTGCTCTATAAGGCTCATAATTTACGCCTCCAAATATGAAAAGATTGAAGTTTTTAAAGACATCGCCAACCTTTTTACCTGTTTTATGATTGATCTTCTCAAAATACATTTGAACCCAAGATGGGATACCAGAAATAACAGACATATCTTCTGGAAGGGTTTCTTCAACAATCGCTTCAACTTTAGTTTCCCAATCTTCTATACAATTAGTTTCCCAAGAAGGCATTCTGTTTTTTTGAAGATACTTTGGGACAAAATGTGCCACAATTCCTGAAAGTCTGCCTAGTTGGACTCCGTTTTTTTCTTCTAGAGTTGGACTTCCTTGTAAGAAAATCATTTTTCCGTCCACAAATTTACTGTTTCCTGTTTCTGCAATATACATTAGGATCGCATTTCGAGCTGCTTCAACATGTGTTGGCATACTTTCTTTTGTTAACGGAATGTATTTTACTCCAGAGGTCGTCCCAGATGTTTTTGCGAAATATAATGGTTTGCCTTTCCAAAGAATATCTTCTTCTCCAGCAACAACTTTATCAACATAAGGTTTTAAATCTTCATAGTCTCGTATAGGAACACGCTCAATAAAATCTTGATGTGTCTTAATAGATTTGAAATCATGGTCCTTACCAAACTGAGTATTTGAGGCTTCTTTAATCAATGATTTAAACACCTTATCCTGAGTTTCAACAGGCTTATTAGACCATCTTAATACAGATTTTCTAACATTTTTTGCGAAAAGTTTTGCTAGTGTTGGTTTTAAAGAGATCATTAATTAAAGTCTATAAAATTGGTTGGATTAACTGGGTAACCTCTATTCCAAAGTTCAAAATGTAAATGTGGTCCTGTCGTTAATTCTCCTGCATTTCCTGCCATAGCAATAACCTCTCCAGACTTAACCAAATCACCTTGCTGCTTCGTAATAGAAGCATTGTGTTTATATACAGAAATGAGTTCGTAACTGTGTTCAATAATAACAACATAACCTGTATCTGCAGTCCACTCTGCAAAAATCACAGTACCATCTGCCGTTGCTTTAACAGGTGTGTCTTTAGCGACAACAACATCAACTGCGTAGTGTTTATCTTTGACATTATAACCTTCAGAAATAGTTCCGTTTACTGGAGGAAACAAGACAAAATTTGTGGAAGAAATAGTAGATTCAAACACATTATATTTATCTTCTTTATCCACCAAATCTCTTAATAAAGAGTCTTCTTTAGTAGGTTTTAAATCTAATTGACTTGCGTCTATACTTGCTGCATCAATAATAGAGTCTCTATTGAACTCCACGGAACTTACATCACCAGTTAGCACCTTTTTAATTGAGGCATAATATTGCTCATTAAGGTTTATGACTTGTTGTAAAGAATCTGTTTTATAATTTAAAACTGTGGCTTGTTTCTTTAAAGCGGTAGAAGAATAACCAGGAATATATTCCTTTAAAGACGTAAAAGCTATAAGAAAAATAGTTCCAGCTATAAGTAAAATGGTCCCTAATGATAAAATAACAAAGACATTAAGACGCGTCAATTTTATGGCGAATCTTTCTTCAAAAGTATCCTCGTTTAGAACTACCAAACGATACTTGTGAAGCAATTTTTTTCTAAATTTTTTCTCTTTCTCTTTTTCTGCCATTGTCTTACAAAATTAAATAAAATAAGTCCAATTATTATATGCCTTGGTTAAAGTTTGCTTATTAACGTTTAATTTGAAGTATAATTATTAAATTTGCAGTTCAAAAATGTATATTATGATAGCATCAAGCATATTTTTAGCACCTGGAGCATGGCAAATAATTTTAATCGTTGTTGTGGTCTTATTATTGTTTGGAGGAAAGAAAATCCCTGAACTTATGAGAGGTCTTGGAAGCGGTATCAAAGAATTTAAAGACGCCAGCAAAGAAGAAGACGGAACAACGACAACTGAAAAAGAATAAGTAATTATTCAAAACGTATAATAAAAAAAAAGCCAGCGATAATCGTTGGCTTTTTTTTCTTTTTTTTACAATAGATTTACTTTATTGCAATTGATTTTATAATCGATTCTAGCTCAAATACATAATCTCGTTTTGCAATTGATGGCGCAAACACATAACCTTCAGCGATGATATAGCGATTATTAACTTTATCTTCAATAGCATAATTTATAAAAGGTCCAGACATAAAAGCATTTTTTAAATCCCAAAGACCTCTTGTTTCTAACGTTGGTTTATTATCAACGATCACATTACTAATAAAGGGAGTGAAAGCTGGCTCTGTAGCCATATAGCTATTTTCTACTCTACCTTCAATATGTATTTTACCTACAGAATCTCTAACTCTAACCACATCAACAACAGAACTATCTCCTTTTCTTATAGATGATAACGGCACTTCATATACCAATAAATCAACATTTCCAGTAGCGATATCTCTTCTAATCCAAAAGAAATTATCTTCTGATTTTGCTATTCTATAAGCAGTCGGGAATTGTAAAGACACACCTAAGCTCTCTCTAATTGGAGCATCATTAAACAATGACTTTGCTGTTCTTCTTTGACGTTCGGTTATTTCTGTTTTCTTAAAAGCGTTAATTATTTTTGCCGAATTTTGTCTAATTTGTTCAATAATTTCAGCATTAGTTTGTCCAGAAACAACGACTAATGTTTGTGGCTGAGCATATGCATCTCGTGCGATTTGGGTTGCAGCTTCTTTACCTTTTTCAATTTTTAAAACGGTTCTATTCTTTTTTGCAAAACCACTAAAAACTTCAGTAGGCATTTGACTCATAGAAAACTGAGGTTCTGGTTTAGATAATCCTTCAACAAATGGTGCAAGAATATCTCGTACTGCATCACCTACGTTGTTTTCCCATAGTAAATTGTCTGAAACAACCACAATACTATTAATGTCTCCAGAAGACTTAGGGACATATCTCTTTTCTTCACTATCACCACATCCAAAAAATACAGCAGCAACTAACAAAATACATAATACGTTCTTGATCATTTTTTCTTATTTATTGAGTTCTTTTTATTTTGAGACCACTAAAGTCATCCCTATTTTCAATTTATTACTGCTAATATCATTCCATTCTTTAATATTTTGAACAGAAACTCCTGGATATTTTTGAGAGATACTCCAAAGCGAGTCTCCTTCTCTAACTTTATAAGTGGATTTGCCTGCAGTATTAATGACTTTTTTAGGTGTGCTTGAGGCTGCTTTACTAGAAGACGCATTTGACTTTCTTGGATAAACAGTTAAACGCTGACCAATTTTTAAGTTATTACTTCGTAAACCGTTCCATTGCTTAAGCTGGCTTACTCGTACTCCAAATTTTCTAGCAATCTTACCAAGGTAATCTCCAGATCTTACACGATAACGGGTTTTACTTTTAGCATCAAATAACTGCGGAAGCGGTTTTTCTCGCTTGTTCATTTCAGCAGAAACATGTGCATAAATCTCAGTTTCATTAGTTACAAATCTACCAATGGCTTCTCTAGGTAATCGTAACGTATAATCTTCTCCTTTGATATATGGAATAATATCTAATTTATAAGATGGATTCAAAAACTGAAGTTCCTCTATTGGCACATCAACCAGTTCTGAAACTTGATCTAAAGAAATCATTTGTTTTACATGAATAGTATCTGTTTCTACATAATGATATTTAGGTGGCTGTACTTTAAAACCATGCTCTTCTGCATATTCAAAAATGTACATCGTTGCTAAAAAAGCGGGTAAGTATCCTGCAGTTTCACGTGGAAGGTGTTTTCTAATATTCCAATAATTTTTGTAACCACCAGATCGACGAATCGCTTTTGACACGTTTCCTGGTCCAGAGTTATAAGCTGCTAATGCTAAATCCCAATCACCAAATATGCGATATAATCTCGCTAAATATTCACTTGCTGCTTTACTTGATTTTACGGGATCGCTACGTTCATCAACATAACTACTCACATCAAGCCCATGTTCTTTTCCTGTACCGTACATAAATTGCCACAAGCCTGTTGCACCAACTCGAGATCGTGCTTTTGGTTTTAAAGCAGACTCAACAATAGCTAAATATTTTACCTCTAATGGAATATCATTATTATCTAAAGACTCTTCAAATAATGGGAAGTAATAATGACTTAAAGACATTAATCGCGACATAGAATTACGTCGATGCTTTAAGTATGATTTTATAACGCTCTCCAATGATTTGTTATACTCAACATTAAATGGTGTTCTTGCATTAAGGCGTTTTAATCTTGCCTTTAATGTATCTGTTGTTAACTCAGGATAATCAACAGGGTCGTATTTAAGGTTTGTGACCGATTCATAGATACTATCAAACAACACATTACTATATAATTCTTCTAGCCATTTTTCGTCAATTTCTGCTGCGAGCGGATTATCTTCAAGTTGTCGCTTCTGTATAGAATCTATCTCTGGTTTGATATTGATGCTCTTTCTAAAATAGTTTTTGCCATCAATAATGGTGTCAATCACGTAAGTTTCTCCGTTAACAAAATCGGCTTCTGTGAGTCTTTTTATTTCTTTTTTCTTCGGAATTGAATCCTGTCCAAAAGAGACTAAGGCATAAAATAAACAGCAAATAGTGAGCGTAATAAGCTTGTAGTTCATTGGTTTCATCTTTGTTAATCGTTGACTATCTCTAGTATAATCTAACGGCAAGTCAGCTAAAATCGTACTTTTTTAGCTAAAATGAAAGTTTAGTTTCACAAATTAATAGTGTTTGTAAGAGAACTCGTATTAGCTCCTGAAGTAAAAAAAGTATGTTAGATTATAGTCTATTCTAAAATAGCAGCAATTCCAGGCAGGGTTTTTCCTTCTAAGCTTTCTAACATTGCGCCACCTCCTGTACTTACATAGCTTACTTTGTTTTCAAAACCAAACTGTTTCACAGCTGCAACAGAGTCTCCTCCACCAACAAGTGAGAACGCACCGTTTTTAGTAGCTTCTGCTATAGAATTACCTAAAGCGATAGTTCCGTCTGCAAAATTTTCCATTTCAAAAACACCTAAAGGACCATTCCATAAAATGGTTTTGCATTGCATCACAACGTCATGAAAAATTGCTTTAGATTTTGGCCCACAATCGAGACCTTGCCAACCATCTGGTATGACATCTACATCAACAATTTTTGTTTCTGCGTCATTAGAAAAATCATTAGCAGCAATCACATCTACAGGTAAGTGAATCTGTACATTTTTGGCTTTGGCTTGTTTTAAGATCTCAAGCGCTAATTCCATTTTATCATCTTCACATATAGAGTCTCCAACACTTCCACCTAGTGCTTTTACAAACGTATACGTCATACCTCCTCCAACGATTAGGTGATCTACTTTGTCTAATATGTTTTCTATAATCGTAATTTTTGAAGATACTTTAGCTCCTCCAAGAACAGCTAAAACTGGTTTCTCTCCAGTCTCCATAACTTTATTGATACTTTCAATTTCTTGAGCTAGCAGATTTCCGAAGCATTTATGATCTGGAAAAAATTGTGCAATAATGGTTGTGGAAGCATGTGCTCTATGAGCGGTTCCAAAAGCATCATTCACATAAATATCTCCTAGTTTTGATAACTGCTCTGCAAATTCTTTATCTCCTGCAGTTTCTTCTGCATGATAACGTAAGTTTTCTAATAATAAGATCTCTCCTGATTGAAGATTTGCAGCTGCTGCTTCTGCTTTTGGCCCAACGCAATTCTCAGCAAATTTAACCTCAACACCTAAAACATCTTCAATTTTATTAACGATATGCTTTAAAGAATATTTCTCCTCTGCACCTTTTGGTCGTCCTAAATGTGACATTAAGATACAGCTACCACCATCTTCTAAAACTTTAATAATGGTTGGTTTTGCAGATACGATACGAGTCGCATCTGAAACTTCAAAATTATCATTTAATGGCACATTAAAATCTACACGAATTAATGCTTTTTTATTATTAAAATTGAAATCATTTAAAGTCTTCATCTATTGAATTTTTAGAAAATTGTTTCACAAATGTAACCAATAAAACCAATCGATAAAAGCTGTTTTTTTACGAAAACGTTTGCAGAGAATAGATATCTAAAGATTTAAATAAAAAAGTATATTTGCTTTATGCTATTTTCTGAAATATTAGGACAAGAACATATCAAAAGTCACCTTACCAAAAGTGCTGATTTTGGCCGCACACCTCATGCGCAGTTATTTGTTGGACCAGAAGGCTCTGGAACCTTACCAATGGCAATAGCTTATGCCCAATATTTGTTGTGTAAAAATACAGAAGGAGAAAACTCTAATGGTAACGAGAGCTGTAATTTAAAGTTTAAAAACATATCTCATCCTGATCTTCATTTTGTATTTCCTGTTGCGACAAACGATAAAATAAAGAAGCATCCTGTTTCTAAACATTTTATGGAAGAATGGAGACAACTAATTGACAAACAGCCTTATGGAAACTTATTTGATTGGTATCGTATTTTAGGAATTGATAATAAACAAGGTCAAATTGGCGTTGATGAAGCACTAGATATTGTAAAGTCCTTATCTCTAAAATCTTATGAAGGCGGTTATAAAGTCATGTTGATTTGGATGGCAGAGAAAATGAATACAGCTGCAGCTAACAAGCTTTTAAAGCTCATTGAAGAACCGCCAAATAAAACAGTCTTTATTCTAATTGCAGAAGATGAAGAGCAAATTATAAACACCATTAGATCCCGTTGTCAGGTGTTACATTTTCCACCTTTGGCAGAAAACGTTATTAAAGACGCTTTACTAAAAAATTATCAAATCCCAGAACCAGATGCTATCAAAATTGCGCATCAATCCAATGGGAATTATAATAAAGCTTGTGATGTTGTTTACAGTGATAGTGAAGACACACAATTCGAAGATTGGTTTGTATTTTGGATTAGATCAGCTTTTAAGGCCAAAGGAAACAAGAGCGCTATTCATGATTTGATTTCTTGGAGTGAAACTATTGCTAAAACGGGTCGTGAAACTCAAAAACAATTCTTAAACTTTTGTTTAGATTTTTTCCGTCAAGCATTACTCTTAAATTATAAAGCAGATGCTTTAGTTTTTATGGAACCAAAATCGTCGTTTAAGCTCGAAAAATTTGCTCCTTTTGTTCACGGTAATAATATTATGGACATTTCCGAAGAACTTCAAGATGCCATTTATCATATTGAACGTAATGGAAATTCTAAAATAATTCTCACAGATCTGTCTATTAAACTCACAAGGCTGTTGCATAAAAAAGCCGACTAAAAGAAGTCGGCGATTTAAGTTTTATGTTATAAAAGCTTATTCCTCTTTCTTATAAGCATCATTAAGACCCTTAAGTACTTCATCAGAAATATCACTAGCATCTTCTCCATACAATACTGTAGACGTTACATCACTCGTTCCAAAAATAAAGCTATAGCCATTTTTCTTTCCGTAATCTTCTACATATGTTTTCATAGTTGTCATAACTGAATCCATTTCTGTAGTAAAAGCCTGTTGTAATTGTTGCTGCTCATACTGTAATTGCTGTTGTAAGATTTGACTCTTTTGAGTAAACGCTTGACCTTGCTCTTGCTGTTTAGCTTTAGACATTCTTGCTGCTGCAATTTGAAATTGTTGATACTCAAATTGAAATGCTTGACCAATACTATCTGAACGTTTATTAAAACGATCTTCTCTAGCCTTGAATTTTTCTTCTACATCAATTTTTTCTTGATACTCATTAATTACTTCTGTTCTATTAACGAATGCCATTTTTTTCTGTTCTTGACAAGATGCTAAAACAAGCACGATTGAAAGTGCTCCTAGTATTTTTTTCATTTTTTGTTTTTTAGTTATTTTCTGCAAATGTAAGAAAGTGGTTGATTTATTAATAAAAACCTACTATTAAAATTATTAATACTAATTCTATTATCCATTTTTAAAATCTATTAATATTGATTCATTTAAACACCGTTTAGGTTTTGTATCTATTTAAGGCAATACATTTGATTACGTTATTAACAGAACAGGCCTTAAAACGCTTAAAAATGTATTTTAGCTCTTTTTAATGATGTAAATCATAGAAGAATACTCTCCAGACTGTTTCGCTTTCCTGTTTGACTTCCACCCTATCCAAAATGCCTTGAATGGATTCATAGATCCATTTTTATACTTTTCAGAAAGTAACGATACATAATAGGCGTCAAAAATCATAGGTGCTGTTTTTATAACATCCATATTTTTTGTTCTAACTAATCTTGAGATTGATGTTTGAGAGAAATGCCATAAATGTCTTGGCGCATCAAAAGCTGCCCAAAAGTTTTTGTAATGACTAGCGTCATAACTTTTATAATTAGGTACAGCAATCACTAATCGACCATTAGGTTTGAGTAAGGATTCAAAAATTGCAATATGCGATTCTAATTTTGGTAAATGCTCAAGCACATGCCAAAGCGTAATAACATCAAAACTATTGGATTCAAATTTTAATAAGTGGTCTATACCAAATACTGAATTGTTTGATTTTGTATTTGCAATTTCTCGTGCACTATTGTTTGGTTCAATTCCAGAAACGGTCCATTGATTATCTTTAGCAACTTTTAAAAAATCACCTGTTCCGCATCCAACGTCTAGGAGTTTTTTTTGTTCGGAACCAAATGAATTGATAAGATTAAGCTTTCGTTTAAGTGCTATTGATTTTATAAAATGATATACTTTTTCGAATAGATTACGTTTGGCATCTGTATGAGAAATATAATCTTCGCTCTCGTAGTAGTCTCCTAATTTATCCTCAGAAGGTTGTGGTTGAGTTTCAAGTAAGTCTAATTCTTCATTATGAATTAACTGAAATTCTTCTCCAGATACAGAATGGTCCTTAACGTTTAAATACGTTTTGTTATCTAACTTGTTTAACACATATTTAATTTATGGCGTTATTTTAAAACGATTCAAATATATTAATAAGCTTTAAAACTAGTTCTTAGATCATCTAAATATTTTACAACAATGTTTCTATAGAACGAATTGCTTGCTAAAGCGTCTTCTCCATTTTCGTCTGTAACTGTAATATTTATGAACTGTTTTACTCTTCCGTTTTTCACTAACTCTGGATCGTTTTTATTAAAGATAAGTTCCGTTAAATCAATAAATGTACTTGATTCTTGTTCTGTCAAAATAGCGATATCAAAATTGACATCTTTAATTGTAGTAGAATAATGTTCTGGACTAAAGCCTTTGACATAATCATAACGATCACTTAGGTATCTTAAAAATAAACTTCTATCTTTTTCTACTTGGAACGTGAATATATTTGGTGATTTAGGATTATCACCTACGGTTTTACCCTCAACAATTTCATAGCGTTTAACATCTTCAACTGTCTTTACAGAGATGCAAGACGACATTAAAGCTAAAATAAGAACTGATAAAATTAAGTAGTTTTTCATAGATTGATTTTATTAATTTTAGTAGAGATATGTCAAATATCATACCACTGTTCCACGTGAAACATTTTATATATTAATCACGTTTAAAGTAGATACAATGAAGCTAAATTTCTAAAAACTAGCGACCCATATAAACTAATAAAACCGAAACATCTGCAGGTGATACTCCAGAAATTCTTGACGCTTGCGAAATGGTTACAGGCTGAATTTTAGTTAACTTTTGTATCGCTTCAGTACTCATTGATTTCAATTTAGAATAATCAAAATTAGCTGGTATTTTCACATCCTCTAGCCTACTCAACTTATCTGCATTGTTCTTTTCCTTTTTAATATAACCAGAATATTTAATTTG
>CAJQOA010000116.1 GCA_905479815.1 uncultured Psychroserpens sp. | reverse complement strand
TGTTTCTTTTTTTTCTTCAACACAATTAAAAGCAAGAATAACTAGCGCAAATAAAAGAGTGTGTTTCTTCATAATATACAAATTGAAAATCGTGAAATTTATAATGAGAAAGTCTAAATGACTTCACAGCGAAAAGTAAATATTTTATCTGGAAATAAAAGGCTATTTGATAGTAAATTGAAAAATCAACACAAAATTAGTCTTGATACAATGTGCCTCGATGTGGTTTTAGAGCATCTCTAATGGGTTTCATTTCATCGTCTGTTACAACCATAAATGCAATGCTATGCAAATCACTGAGTTGTTCAAAACCAGTGATATTAAGGTTGGTGTTTTTAATGGCGATAAATTCTTTGAGATGTTTTTCGTGGTGCTCAGCAATTTTGTGAGCGTCAGGACCTCTAAAGTCCCAAATGAGTTTTAGTTTACGCATTGGTTACAGAGGTTCCATTTTCGGCAAAATTCTTGAAATCTTGCATGTAGTTTAAGGTTTGCTTTTTAAAGGCTCTAGGCATAAAAAACAGTATGATTCTCATTCTGAAATTTAAAGGCATAAATTCACTTTGGCAAGTCCATTTTGTGAATCCATCACTAGTTTTTTCAAAATAGTTTTGTTGCACATTGTGCATGGTTTTTGTAGAGTAATTGGTATGAAATTCGTTTGGAAAATTACGCTTTGTAATGGTTTCTATAATTTCCATTTTGCGTTTTCCAAAAAGATAATTGAGCTTCATTTTAGCGCCTAATTGACCAGGATCACCAGAAATGTGCTCTGCAGATACGAGTCCGCTTTGCCAATGTTTCATGTTTTCTACATTGTCCATTTTTTTTATAAACTCATGTAAAGGAACATTAACCTTTATTTCTGTAGTATATTTCATTTTGAATTTAGAGGGATTATTCAGACTCGAAGATACAGTATTTTCAATATAAACAGTAGATTGAAAGCCCAACAACCATAATATTAGATAAGTGGTTAAAGTTGTGTTTATAACCCGTAATTATACATACGAAATGGTATCATCTTAACGTTTGTTAAAAGCGACTTGTTTTATATGACAATTGTTTTATTTTTGCTGAAATTAGATGTGTTAAGTCAATTTTAGAAATACACTTAATAGTCGTCACAAAACATGTTTTGGCATGATGGATGTACTATTACTATTAAATTAAATAGTAACACACAAAATGAGCATGGTATTAGATAGTAATACATGACTTCAAAAAATAATAAAATATAGCACATGAAACGAGCATGTTAAAATCGTTATTACTCAGTACAATGATTAATAGCGAACAACATGTGACCTTCAAAAAATAATAAAATATAACACATGAAATTATTAGTAACCTTAGTTTGTTTCTGTTTCACTTTCTTGGCGCAAGCGCAATTAGAAAAAGACGATGTATTATTTACTGTTGATGGAGATCCTATAATGGCTTCAGAGTTTGTAAGAGTATACAATAAAAACTTAGACTTAGTCAAAGATGAAAGTCAAAAAGATGTTGATGCATATCTAGAGCTGTTTATCAATTACCAGTTAAAAGTAAAAGAAGCACGTCGTTTAGGTTTACAAGACGATGCAAAATATATAAGAGAATTTAATAATTATAAAAAACAGCTTACTAAAAATTACATGTCAGATAATAAAGTGACAGATGTTTTAGTGAGAGAAGCTTATGAGCGTACAACTAATGATGTCAAAGCATCTCATATTTTGGTTCGTATAGATGAATCTGTGATAGATGATACGTTAGCTGTTTACAATAAAGTATTAAAATTACGTGAACGTATTATTAATGAAGGTTTTGAGGCAGTTCAAAAAGAGGTACATGATGGCAAAAGTGTTTTTGCAGAAGATTTAGGGTATTTTGGTGGTTTCAAAATGGTTTATCCTTTTGAGTCTGCTGCGTTTAATACACCTGTTGGAGAAGTATCAATGCCTTTTAGAACTCGTTTTGGATATCATGTGGTTAAGGTTTTTGAAAAGCGCCAATCTTTAGGAGAAGTAACGGTTGCACATATTATGGTATCTCTTAAACAAAACGATAGCACTATAAATCCAGAAACGCGTATCAAACAAATCTATAAAAAACTGGAGCAAGGTGAAAAGTTTGAGTCTTTGGCTAAACAGTTTTCAGATGATAAGAACTCATCTAAAAAAGGAGGTGTGTTGTCACCTTTTACAGGAGGTCAATTGCGTTCTAAAGAATTTGAAAATGTAGCGTTCTCATTAGAAAACAAAGGTGATATGTCTAAGCCTTTTAAAACAGATTATGGATGGCATATTACCAAATTAATAAAAAAGAAAGGAATCCAACCTTTTGAGGAGGTCAAAAATGAACTCCAAAATAGAGTGAAACGAGATTCTAGATCAGAACTTATAAACTCTGCATTGGTGAAAAAGCTAGTAGCTAAATATGATGTTAAATCGTATAGAAAAGAAGGCTTAGCGTATATCGAAACGATTCTTACTGATGGGTTTTTTAAACAATCATGGAAAACTCCAGTAGACATAAAACAAGAGCCATTGATCACAATACGTGATACTAAAATTACGTATAAGGACTTTGCAGACCAATTGATGTCTAACCAAAGAAAGTATTATAATAAGTTAGTAGATTATAAAACACTTTTGAAAACAGAATATGAAGACTTTTTTGAACAACAAGTTTTAAAATACCATGAAGATAACCTAGAGTTTGAGAATGAAGATTTTGCTTTTGTTTTAAAAGAATATAGAGACGGGCTCTTATTGTTTGATCTTATGGAAAAAGAAGTTTGGAATGCAGCAGTAAAAGATTCTGTTGGTCTTGAAAAATTCTTTAAAAACAACAACGCTAATTATGTTTGGAAAAATAGAGTAGATGCTGTCATTTTATCTTCGGCTTCAAAAACTGCAATAGAGAAGATAAGAGAAGAGTTACAAAAAGATGTTTCCGTAGAAAATATCATGGCAACAATAAATAAAGATGATAATCTTAATGTGATTTCAACGCCTGACACCTTTGAACAAGGTGATCAAGCATTGCCTAAAGATTTTGAATTTAAAGAAGGCGTGTCACAAGTTTATGAGCATAATGATTCGTTTCATGTCATACTTGTGAATAACGTATTGCCTGCAAATAAGAAAACATTGCAAGAGGCTCGAGGTAAAGTCGTCAGTGATTATCAAAATTATATTGAAGATAATTGGGTGAAATCACTCAATAAAAACTTTGAAGTTAACGTTGATAAGAAAGTACTAAAACGTGTAAAAAAACAAATTTTAAAGAACTAGTTTGAGACAACACTTTGTTTTACTATTACTCACTTTGCAATTAGTGTCGTGCGATTTCTTTAAAGAAACCGATGACAGGATACCTTTGGCTAGAGTTGATGAGAATTATTTGTATCAAGAAGATATTGAAGGCCTAGTCGTTAAAGGGACTCCTGCTAATGATAGCCTACAAATTATCAATAGTTTCATCAACCGTTGGGCAACGCAACAGCTGTTGATAGATGGATCAGAGCGCAACTTATCTGAGGAGAAACAAGCCGATTTTAATAAACTTGTAGAGCAGTACAAAAAAGACTTGTATACCAAGGCTTATCTTGAAGCTCTGGTTAAAAAAAGTATTGATACAGCTGTAACTATAGCACAAGCACAAACAGTGTATGAGGCTAATCAAGAAACATTTAAGCTTAATGAAGAGTTGGTAAAGTTTAGATATATCACTATTCCAAAAAATGCAATTAACGAAGATGATATAAAAAAACGCTTTAAACGTTTTGATTATCAGGACAAACGTTTCCTAGATTCTATATCTGTTCAGTTTAAAAGTTATTCGCTAAATGACTCGATTTGGATCAAAGCGTCTCAGATAACTGAGAAAATTAAAGTTCTAAATTCTGAAAACAAAAAAGAACTGTTAAAAAAATCTAATTTTGTACAACTCAAAGATTCATTAGACCTATATTTGATGCAAATTGAAGACGTCCTTTTTCAAAACGATTTGGCGCCTTTGGAGTATGTAAAACCTACAATTAAACAGATTGTAATTAACAAAAGAAAATTAGAGTTGATTAAACAACTTGAAAAAGATATTACTAAAGATGCAATTAAAAATAAACAATTTGAAATCTATAAATAAATCAGTAATTACAGCGTTTGTAGTAACAATCTTTGCTGTGAATATATCTGTAGCACAAGAAATTATTGAAGATGTGGTTGATACATCTAAAAAACAAAGAGATACCACAAACACTTCTGGTCGCCAAAAAGTAGATGGTGTTGCAGCAGTAGTTGGAGATTTTGTTGTACTAGATTCAGATATCGATAAAGAGTATATTCAATTACAAGCAAGAGGTGTATCTATAAAAGATATTACAAGATGCCAACTCTTCGGAAAATTACTTGAAGATAAATTATACGCCCACCATGCTATCCAAGATAGTATTACAGTTAACGAATTAGAGATTCGCTCTAATATTGAACAACAAATTAATGCGTTCTTAGAACAAAAAGGTGGTTCTATGACAGAGCTTCTAAAATTCTACAACAAGGATAGCGAGCAAAGTTTACGTGAAGAAATGTTTGAAATAAACAAGAACGCGAAGCTAGCAGGTGATATGCAACGTAAAATAATTGAAGACGTTGAGGTAACTCCAGAAGAAGTAAGAGAATATTATAATAGTATCCCTAAAGATTCATTACCTGAATTTGGAACAGAACTTAAGGTTGCTCAAATTGTTGTGATCCCAGAAGTATCAGAACAAGCAAAGCAAGATGTTATTGATAGACTTAAAGGATATAAGGCAGATGTCGTAGAAAATGGGGCTAGTTTTACAACTAAAGCGGTATTCTATTCAGATGATAAAGCTGCACGTGCTAAAGGTGGTATGTATACACTTAATAGAAAACGTCCACAAATGGTAAAAGAATTTCGTGATGTTGCATTTTCTTTACAAGAAGGTGAAATCTCTGAGCCTTTTGAAACCGATTTTGGATTTCACATCATTTTATTAGAAAAAATTAGAGGGCAAGAATATGATGTAAGACACATCTTATTGCGTCCAGAAATTACAGATGCTTCTGTATTAGCAGCAAAAGAAGAGATTTCTAAAGTAAAAGAACGTATCGAGTCTGGAGATTTAACATTTGCAGATGCTGCACGTGAGTTTAGTGATGAAGAAGAAACGAAGTTTGAAGGCGGACAATTAATCAACCCGTATACACAAGATTCTAGTTTAGAGTTAACAAAAATGGATCCTGAATTATATGGTCAAATTCAAGATTTAAAGGATAATGAGATTAGCTTAGTACTGCAAGATCAAGATAGAATAAACCCAATCAAATTTAAAATATTAACCGTTACAGACAGGACTGAAGATCATCAAGCAGATTTTGCACGTGATTACTTAAAGATTAAAGCGCTTGCTCTCCAAGAGAAGCAATTTAAGGAAATAGAAAAGTGGCAAGAGGAAAAAATCTCTGATACTTATGTGAAAATTGATGATGATTATAAAACCTGTGAATTTAAAAGTAATTGGTTAAAAACTGAAAAAGAATAATATGTCTGACGTTGCTGCAATAGAACAGTTTGTTAAAAAATATAATGCCTTAAAAACCGAAGTTGCCAAAGTTATTGTTGGTCAAGATGAGGTTGTAAATCAGATTTTGATTTCAATATTTTCTGGAGGTCATTCACTGTTGATTGGAGTTCCTGGTTTGGCAAAAACCTTAATGGTAAATACGATTGCACAAGCTTTAGGATTAGATTTTAAACGTATTCAATTTACACCAGATTTAATGCCTAGTGATATTCTAGGTAGTGAAATCTTAGATGAAAATAGACAATTTAAATTTATAAAAGGTCCCATTTTTGCCAACATTATATTAGCAGATGAGATCAACCGTACACCTCCAAAAACACAAGCAGCATTACTAGAAGCAATGCAAGAACGCTCTGTAACCGTTTCTGGGCATAATTATAAATTAGACTTACCATATTTTGTATTAGCAACTCAAAATCCTATTGAGCAAGAAGGAACATATCCTTTACCAGAAGCGCAATTAGACCGTTTTATGTTTGCTATTAATTTAGAATACCCATCTTTTGCAGAAGAAGTGCAAGTTGTGAAAGCAACAACTTCAGATCATAAAGCTACAGTAAATGCATTGTTTACGTCTCAAGAAATTATAGATTTTCAAAATGTTATACGTCGTATTCCTGTTGCTGATAATGTGATTGAATACGCTGTGAAAATGGTGAGTAAAACACGACCAAAAACATCAACAGCATCAGAGCTTGTTGCAGAGTTTGTAGATTGGGGAGCAGGTCCAAGAGCTTCACAAAATTTAATACTAGCTGCAAAAACACATGCTGCTATTAATGGTAAATTCTCTCCAGATATTGAGAATGTACAAGCAGTAGCTTCTGGGATTCTTCGTCATAGAATTATAAAAAACTACAAAGCAGAAGCAGAAGGTATTACAGATGAACAAATCATTAAGAGTTTATTCTAAACTTTTATATTTTAGCTTTTAAACTCAATAATTTATATAACCATGAAGATTAAATTTTTAGTCCTAGTTCTTATCACATTATCAATAGTATCCTGTAGTAGTGATGACGGAAATGCACCATCTTCAAATGATGAAGAGCAATCCTTTACTGTAATTAGAGACGGAGTTACATTTCAAGGTGAGAATATAAATAATACATTAATTAGAACAACACAAAATGATCAAGGTGCTAGACGCTTAGATTTGCGTTGTGATTTTGATGGAGGAACACTTGTTCTATCTATTTCAAATTGGGAATTTCAAAACCCGCCAGATGAAGGTGTTGTTGAGAAATCATACAATACAAATACAGATATGGGTCCAGATACAGAATGCGAAACTATAGATAGTATTACGTTTTGTGATGAAGCTTTAGTGACTTATCTAATTGGTAACGATGTTTATATTTCTGAATTAAATGATAGTGATATCATTGGAGATATTACAATTGTAAGCAATAACTCTCAAGACAAGAGAATTACTGGGACGTTTGATGTGTTGCTTAGAGATTTTAATGGAGGAGAAGAAGAAGTTTATATCGAACATTCTGGAACATTTGATGTGAGCTACATTGTGTTTTAAATACATTATTTATAATTTATTATGAATTTACGACAACTCATTCCTGCTGCAATCATACTTCTTTTGGGAATTGGAGCAACCATATTAGGTGCGCTTTTTAAAATCCAACATTGGCCTTATGGTGCAATGATTTTAACCTTTGGAACATTTTTAGAAATGATCGCTATATTGATAGCAATCATCGCGCTTATTAAAATGTATCGTAAGAAGTGATTTTAATTTAAAAGCTTTTTAATATCTTCTTTTAAGAGTATGACATCTGCATCTAATAGAATATCATAAAACCCTCTTATATATTGATCTTTATCAATTAAAGCGACAAAGCTTGAGTGGTAAAAATCGGTACCATCGTCATTGGGTTTGAAGTTTGTCTTTAACAAATTAGCCATATATTTTAGCTGCTCTTCATAAGGTGCTCGTAGTAGATTAATTTGTTTTGAATTAATACGATGACGTTCACTATAGTTTCTAAGTCTATTTACAGTGTCATTTTGAAAATCTATAGATATTGAATATTGCATAAAATTGTCGTCTTCAGAGAACGTTTCAGCTATTTCCTGTTGCTTAATTCGCATTGGTGGACAAATAGAAGGGCAACTCGTGAAAAAGAAATTCATAGTGTGTACTTTTCCTGCATTTGAAGCCGATGTTACAGTGTCTCCATCCTGATTTAAAAATTCATAGTTATCTATTTTGTAGAGTTCTTTATTTCCATCTACATAATTAAAACTCAAAATAGGAAGCTCTGATGTCTGGTTTTTACATGACATCAAAACTACTAGTAACATAAGAATCCCTTTGTATTTCAATAGTTTATAATTTTAGTTCGTTGACTTTTTCTTGCATTTCTGGGTCATAATAAAATATGGCCATACTAGCCATCATTTCTTGATCACTATCTGTGGTATTGTCAACTTCTAAAAGCATTTCATAGGTGTGATCTTTGTACATCCAAATCCCTTTTTGGCTAGAGAAGGATGGCGTATTTTTTAACCCAATCTTATCTGTGAAGTTTTCACTCTTACAATCATAAATAATGATACCAGTTGTTTTGTCTCTTAATTTGAAACGATCAGCAAAAGGATGCAAATGTGACGTGACTTGATGTAATCGTATACTATCTTTTATCTGTAACTGTTGCGACGCATCATAAATATAACGGTGTTTTCCGGGTGCAATAATCCAGTGTCCAGAAAGAGCGTTGCCATCAGTATCAAGATACGAATGGTTTTTAGTTTCTACAGGAATACAAGCATTTGGTAACAATTCTGTTGGACCTTTAAAAGGATCTTGTGGATCATAAGGAAACATCATAAATACCGTTTTTGGTTGTACAGGAATCAATGGTTTTGTTTTATGATTTGTGTAGCCAATTGTTATTTTGTGTTTAATGTTAAAAGTAGAATCTGTAATATTATGATTGAGAGCTTGAGCATTTATAAAAAGACGTTCGTTAGAAAATACGGGGAAACCAAATCCATCTGGTAACTCAAACGCTTCAACACCATTGCTAATAGACGTGATTCGTGGGTATTGAGAATTTATACGCTCTGTCATATTCCAACGATTGTAATGCTCTGCATCACGATACTCAAAATTAGTATGACACACAAAATCATTAGACATTTTACGTTGCTCGTCTGATGAAACAGCATTCGTTTTAAAAGAGGTTAACCACAATAATTCTTCTTTACTAGCATCTATTACAACGTATTGGTCAGATTTTGGACCTTCCATAGATTTGTAAATATTACTAATCACAAAGGTTGGAGACGTAAAAGTAACACTGTTATCGGTTACATCTGTTTTCCATTCAGAGTCTACTATACCTAAAGTATAATACACTTTAGATTTTATTAATTCCTGATGTCTTGTCTTTAGAGATTTGAAATAAATAAATCCACCAACAAGAATCAAAACTAGAAAAATTACTATAAATTTAGATCTTCTTTTCATAACCCATTTGTGTAATCAAATGTAATGAAACCACATTTATAAAAAAAATGAAGATTAACTACGAGAAACGAATTTTTGGGCTTGACATTATGAGAGCAATTGCTATTTTGTTAGTAGTTTGTTCTCATGCCGTCTGGATTTTTCCACAGACAAAGAATGTGCTAACTGATTTAATGAGTATTGCTGGCGTTATTGGTGTCGAAATTTTTTTTGTATTAAGTGGGTTCCTCATAGGAAGATTAATTTATAACCTTTTTGTGTCTTCGGAATTTACTCGAAAAGATATCACCTATTTTTGGGTAAGACGTTGGTTTAGAACCTTACCTAATTACTATTTGATTCTTGTTTTTAATGTGCTTTTAGCAATGTTCTTGGGAACTAGTATGCCAGATAATTTATGGCAATATTTCTTTTTTATGCAAAATTTTTCTTGGGAAATGCCATTGTTCTTTGGTGAATCATGGAGTTTGCCTATTGAAGAGTTTGCCTATATCATTGGCCCATTATTACTCTATCTCGTATTATTTCTAAAATTGAAAATTAATAAGTCAAGATTATTCTTCTTAATAACAAGTTTCATAGTGGTTTTCTTTTTTATGACTAAGGTGTATTATAACATAAGCCATCCAGAAACAGATATGATGTTTTGGAACGTTAACATCAAAGCAGGCACTATTTACAGGATAGATGCTATTTATTATGGCGTTTTAGCAGCCTATTTATCTTTGATTAAACCCAGTTTTTGGAGGCGATTTAGGTTTTTATTTTTAATAATTGGTGGCGCATTATTTTTAGGACTCAATTTTATTATCCCATCACAACAAATCTTTATTGAAACGCACCCGTTCTTTTGGAATGTCTTGTATTTGCCTATTAATTCTATAGCCATTGCTTTTATGCTTCCGTTATTATCACAAATAAAGTCGGCTCCAAAATTAATTGTCGTTCCCATTACAATCATAAGTTTAATCTCGTATTCAATGTATTTAATTCACTATTCTGTAGTGATGCAATTGATGAAACATGTTTTTCCTACGGAAGGGTTATCTAACTTAAATCTCTTGATATATCTTTCAATATATTTTATAATTACGTTAATAGGTTCTTATATGCTTTATGTGTTTTTTGAAAGACCTATGACTAATCTTCGAGATACAGCTAAAATTAAGAATCGTTTTAAATAACGCATAGTTGTTAATTTTATAATTTTGACCCAATTAAATTGTTAAATTATCAATATAAGTGTGAATTTCATCTGTTTTATTGATGTATCTGCACCCTTTTTCACATTTTGTTACACATTTTAAAATCTGCTTTAAAATTCGTAAATTTGCTACACTAAAAAAATAAAAATCAACCCTTATAAATAAGACATATGGCATTTGATATTGACATGATAAAGAAGGTTTATTCTAATATGACATCGCGCGTAGATGCTGCTCGTGATATTGTTGGTAAACCATTAACCCTTTCAGAAAAAATATTATACTCACACCTTTGGGAAGGGAACCCTACCAAAGCATTAGTAAGAGGTAAAGATTATGTTGATTTTGCGCCAGATAGAGTGGCATGTCAAGATGCAACAGCTCAGATGGCATTGTTGCAATTTATGCAAGCTGGTAAAACAAAGGTTGCTGTACCAACGACTGTGCATTGTGATCACTTGATTCAAGCAAAAAATGGTGCCTCTATAGATTTACAACATGCAATAAGCACAAGTAATGAAGTCTTTAATTTTTTAGAATCTGTTTCTAATAAATACGGGATCGGTTTCTGGAGACCAGGAGCAGGAATTATTCACCAAGTAGTTTTAGAAAATTATGCATTCCCTGGAGGCATGATGATCGGTACAGATTCTCATACTGTAAACGCAGGAGGATTAGGAATGGTTGCTATTGGAGTAGGTGGAGCAGATGCTGTTGATGTTATGGCAGGAATGGCTTGGGAGTTGAAATTTCCGAAGTTAATAGGTGTAAGGTTAACTGGTACCTTATCTGGTTGGACTGCACCAAAAGATGTGATTTTAAAAGTAGCTGGTATTGTTTCTGCAAAAGGAGGAACAGGAGCTATTGTAGAATATTTTGGCCCTGGAGCAAAAGGAATGTCTTGTACAGGAAAAGGAACTATTTGTAATATGGGAGCAGAGATTGGAGCAACAACTTCAACTTTTGGATATGACGAATCTATGGAGCGTTATTTGCGTGCAACCGATAGAGCAGATGTTGCTGATGCAGCAAATCAAGTAAAAGAATACTTAACAGGAGATGATGAAGTTTATGCTAATCCTGAACACTACTTTGATCAAGTTATTGATATTAATTTAACCGAATTAAACCCGTTATTAAACGGACCATTTACTCCAGATTTATCAACAGCTGTAGGTTCTTCTATGACTGATAAAGCAACAAAAAATGAGTGGCCATTAAAAGTAGAATGGGGATTAATTGGTTCTTGTACTAATTCATCTTACGAAGATTTATCTCGTGCATCATCAGTAGCACAACAAGCTTTAGATAAAGGCTTGAAAATGAAGGCTGAATTAGGAATTAATCCAGGATCAGAAATGGTAAGATATACCACTGAAAGAGATGGGATTTTAGAGATTTTTGAAAACCTAGATGCTAAGATTTTTACAAACGCTTGTGGTCCATGTATAGGTCAATGGGCGCGTTATGAAGATCCAAAGAATGCACCTAAAAATAGTATTGTACATTCTTTTAATAGAAATTTCGCAAAACGTGCTGATGGAAACCCAAACACGCATGCCTTTGTTGCATCACCAGAAATAACTGCAGCAATAGCAATTGCAGGTCGCTTGGATTTTAATCCAATGACAGATAAATTAATCAATGAAAATGGTGAAGAAGTGATGTTAAGCGAACCAACAGGATGGGAATTACCACCTAAAGGTTTTGCAGTTGATGATAATGGGTATTTAGCACCTATGGCAGACGGAAGTGGCGTACAAGTAACTGTAGCTTCAGATTCAGAAAGACTTCAATTATTAACACCATTTACACCACTTGGAGGTTCTATAACAGGAGCTAAACTATTAATCAAAGCTTTTGGGAAATGTACAACAGATCACATTTCTATGGCTGGACCATGGTTACGTTTCCGTGGACATTTAGATAATATTTCAAACAACACTTTAATTGGCGCTGTTAATGCGTTTGGTAAGAAAACCAATTTTGTTAAAAACCAATTAACTGGTGAGTTTGGTGGTGTTCCAGATACAGCAAGAACTTATAAAGCAGCAGGTATTAATTCTATAGTTGTTGGAGATCATAACTACGGTGAAGGGTCTTCTAGAGAGCATGCAGCAATGCAACCTCGTCACCTAGGTGTTGCAGCTGTGATTGTAAAATCATTTGCTCGTATCCATGAGACAAACCTTAAAAAACAAGGAATGCTAGGTTTAACGTTTGCTAATGAAGCAGATTATGATCTAATCCAAGAGGATGATACATTTAACTTTACAGATTTAAATGTATTTGCACCAGGTAAACAATTGACACTAGAAGTTGTTCATGCCGATGGAAGTAAAGATACTGTGATGCTCAACCATACTTATAATCAATCTCAAATTGATTGGTACAATGAAGGTTCTGCATTAAATCTAATTAAAAAAGAGAATGCTGCTTAGTGTTTTCAATTTTTGAATTAAAATTAGCCTTTGAGAAATCAAGGGCTTTTTTTATGGAAATTTCTGTAAGGTATTTTGTATTAAAACGACTGCTCAAACATCTAACAATAAAACTCACTCAAATGCAGTCACTGTGGTTCTTTGACGATGTTAACCTTTTTAAGGTGCTTTGTCCACATAAATTCAAGGCATACAAGAAAGAACACAACTTTGACGCTTATAAAAAGAAAGATTATATCTATTTTGAAGATGACTCTGCAACTAAAGTATATCTCATAGAAAAAGGGAAAGTCAAAATTGGTTACTATAATGAAAAAGGTGACGAAATCGTAAAGGCTATTTTATCTAAAGGTGAGTTGTTTGGTGAGAAAGCAATTCTTGGTGATAACGTTAGAGATGAGTTTGCTCAATCTATAGATAATACAACATCTATTTGCCCAATTGGTGTTACAATGATGCACGAATTAATGCGTGATAATCAAACCTTCAGTTTTAAGGTGTATAAGTTTATTGGTTTTAAATTTAAAAAGTTAGAACGCAGATTGCAACTACTCTTATTTAAAGATACTAAAACAAGACTTGTTGAGTTTTTAGATGAATTGTGCTCAGATTATGGGTATGATTGTCCTAAAACGGGAGATCATGTCATCAAACATCCATATACACAAAAAGATATCGCATCTTTAATAGGTACATCTAGACCTACCCTTAATATTCTTCTCAATGAACTTAAAGAGGAGAATTATATCAATTTCAACAGAAAAGAAATACGAATTCTAAAAGCTTCTGCATAATTTTTTGATTTTTTTCGGTTAGTGTTAGCTAGCTAACATTTTATGAATCTAGCATGTTATAATTTTGAAGTATAAATTTAAAAAATTATAAAGCGATGATTAAAAAAATGTTTTTAGTAGTATTAGCACTAGGTCTAATAACATCATGTAGTAATGATGATGACAATGTGCAGGCTATTGTTCCTAATGCAGGAACAATTACTGGAGGACCATTTACTTTTGTAGTTGATGGAACACCAGATTTTGTAAGCGGAATAGCAACAGACCCAAACGCAGTAGGTACGAATAGAACCTTTGTAGTAACAGACGATCAAGGTAATATTTTAGGATTGCCACCAACTAACGATGCATTACAAGGTGTCGATTTTGATGGAGCTGGCGTTGGTACTTGTTTAATTTGGTATTTGCGTTATGAAAATGGACTTCAAGGCGCAGAAGTTGGAATGAATGCTAATGATCTTCAAGGATCTTTTGATCTTTCAAATTCTATTACAGTAAATAGATTAGGAGCTCCAGATGCAGGAACAATTACTGGAGGACCATTTACTTTTATAATAGATGGAACGGCAGATTTTGTAAGCGGTATAGCTACAGATCCAAACGCAGTAGGAACAAATAGAACTTTCGTAGTAACAGATGATCTAGGTAATATTTTAGGTTTACCTCCAACTAATGATGCACTACAAGGTGTAGATTTTGATGGGGCTGGCGTTGGTACATGTTTAATATGGTATTTAAGATATGAAGATGGACTTCAAGGTGCAGAAGTAGGAATGAATGCTAATGATCTTCAAGGATCTTTTGACCTTTCAAATTCTATTACAGTAAATAGATTAGGAGCTCCAGATGCCGGAATGATTACAGGAGGACCATTTACATTTTGTGTTGACGGAACTGTTGATAATGTAAGTGGCATTGCAACAGATCCTAATGCAGTAGGTACAAATAGAACATTTGTAATAACTGATGATATGGGCAACATTCTTGGTTTACCACCAACGCTAGAGGCTTTAGAAGGTGTAGATTTTGATGGTGCAGGAGCAGGAGTTTGTTTGATTTGGTATTTACGTTATGAAGATGATTTAACAGGAGCAGAAATGGGAATGAACGCAAGTAATTTAGGTGGAACATTTGATTTGTCTAATTCAATCTCTGTAACTAGAAATCAAACAGATGCAGGAACATTATCTGGTGGGCCATTTACGTTTACAGTTGATGGAACTTCAGATTTTGTAAGCGGAATTACAACAGACTCAAACGCTATAGGAACCAACAGTACATTTGTTATTACAGATGATATGGGTAATATTTTAGGTTTACCACCAACTACCGCAGCTTTAGAAGGTGTTGATTTTGATGGCGCAGGCGTTGGAACATGTTTAATATGGTATTTACGATATGAAGATGGATTAACAGGAGCTGCAATGGGTATGAATGCTAATGACCTTGGAGGTTGTTTTGATTTGTCAAATTCAATTACTGTAACAAGAAACTAATTTAGGGATTAGTAAGACACAACATTTAGAGTTTTTGTTGTTAGATTTGAAACGCATTACCGACTATGGTAATGCGTTTCTTAATTATAATATGTTATGGCAAAATCCAAAAAATCAAAAATATTTAATCTTGTTCTTCTCATTGTTATTGCGTTGATGATTATACCACAAACAAGACAACCAATTCAAGTGTTTTTACAAAAGGGAATTACAATGGTTGTAAAGCCAAGTGTTATTGATGCTTCGGAAAGATTAAAACTATCAAGCTATGACTGGAGATTGAAAGATATTGAAGGTAATAATTTTGATTTCTCTTCTGCTGAAGGAAAAGTAATTGTGATTAATTTTTGGGCAACTTGGTGTCCACCTTGCATTGCCGAAATGCCTAGCCTAGATAAGCTGTATCAACATTATAAATCTAATGATGATGTTGTTGTTCTATTTGTGTCAAATGAAGAAACTGAAGTCATTGGAAATTTTATTAAAAAGAAAGGATATAGTTTCAATGCTTACCAGCCAATAAGTGATTATCCTCAAGAGTTTAATGTGTCTTCAATACCAAGAACATTTATTATAAGTAAGCAAAGTGAGATTGTTATTGATAAATCTGGTGCTGCAGATTGGAATAGTGATAAAGTGATTTCTACTATTGATGAGTTACTTAAAGCGTTTTAAAAAAAGCCTTTATAAAACTCCAAGAGAATAAAGACATCATAATCTTAAACTCTTCTTTAAACGATGATTCTTCATCTAAAAACCTGAACATGGTTTGAGGAGCGTTTTTTGCATAAAAATTTTCAAAAATCCATTCGCCTTTATGGTTTTCATCTTTGAGGACTTTTAAAAACACCTTATCATAAAACTTATATTTTCTTTGAAATAGCCCTTCGGAAGGCAAGCTATTGGCCTTTAAGTTGTCAATGATTTTAGCAACTTTCTTTTCGGTATGTTTAAAGGAATAGCCTGTAGAGCCTTTTACCCATCCACCTCCTGTGCCTATTTTAGTAATCTTCTCTGTATTGAAACGTTCAAAATTATAATTAGTCATTGGGATTTGACCAGCTTCGGTTTCTAGAATAGAGTAGGTGTCTATTTTTAAATAGTCTTTGATGTAGGTTTTAATGTAATTGTCATAAACGCTTTCTTCTACTGTATGCTCAGTAAAATAAGTGAATTCTACTAAGGCTTCGGTTTTTGAAAATGGTAAGACATAGGTGAATGTGGTTTGATTTCCGTCTTTAAGACGATAATCCATCATGATGACTTTATTTTTATCAAAAACGTCATTCTCAGTTTTTATTATCCAGCCTTTAAAATGTTGAATAATAGAAATGCTGTTTTTTTCTTCAGTAGAAAACGCCTTTGGCACTCTACTATCAAAAACGTGAGTTGCTGTATATGAGTCCTTGTTTGTTGCTACTGTAACATGTTCGTCTTCTAAAACAGAGGTCACCTGTTCTTTAATAAAATAAATATTGTCCCTGTGGTTGAGTTGCGTTTTAGCTTCTGTGTAAAAATCAATAGCACGTATGGTTTTGTATGAATATGGAGAGAGGTTTAAATGGGTTATTTTGTTTGAGGTAATTACAGATGCTTTGTTCCAGGATTTGTGAGTAATTGCATTCCATTGTGATGGTTCAGTTTCCCAAAAGCTCCACGTTTTATCATTTGTAGACTTATCTGAAGGGTCTATCAATGCTATTGTTTTATATTCAAAGCACGTTTCCGAAGCTAACTTAAGCGCTAATTGAAGTCCTGCTAGTCCACTCCCTATAATAATAAAATCGAAATGGGAAGGCGTTGTCATAGGTGAGGTAATCTGCTATTTTTTGAAATATTTGAAAGGTACAAATAACATCCCAAAACACTCACCATCTCCTTTTCCTAAATGTTTGTGATGAATTTTATGAGCACGTCTTACGCCTTTAGCATACCAGTTATTAGCTTTTCTAAACATCTTAAAACGTTGGTGAATGAAAATATCATGAACTAAAAAATATGCAGCTCCATATGCCATTATTCCTAGGCCTATTGGTAAACAATACCATACGCCTTCATAACTCCATAAGTAAAAACAGGTCATGCTCACGATGGCATAAAATATAAAAAAGGCATCGTTGCGCTCAAACCAGCTATCATGATCTTTGTGATGATGGTCTTTATGTAAACTCCATAAAAAACCATGCATAACATATTTGTGAGTAAACCAAGCCATAAATTCCATGGTGCTAAAAACACCTAAAAAAATTAATATCCAGTATATAGTTTGCATGCGATTACATTAAGTTTAATTGATATTTAACATAGCTTCTTGTGAGTAGCTCAAACTTTTTGTAGTTGGGTACTCTAATTCTGGTCGATTTTATCTCTAATGCTGGTGTCTTCTTTAGCTTTTTGAGTAACTGGCTGTAATACCTATACGCCATAAAAACACCAAATTTTGCTTCTATAGGTAAACGCTTGATACCTTGTAGACCTAGTGCGAAATCATTTTCTATATCACTTATGATAGCTTGTTTAGAGACTTCATCTAGATGATTTAAATCTGTATTTGGAAAATAAGTTCGGCTTAAATCTTCAAAATCTGCTTTTAAATCTCTTAAGAAATTTACTTTTTGAAATGCAGACCCTAAACTCATAGCAGAGTCTTTTAGTGACTCATATTTTTCGTTATCACCCTTCACAAAAACTTTTAAACACATTAATCCTACAACATCAGCAGATCCATAGATGTACTGTTTGTATTCTTCATCTGTTAAATATGTGCTTTTGTGTAAATCTGTACGCATACTTTTCATAAATGCATCAACGAGATGTTTATCAATATTGTATCTATGATAGGTTTCTTGAAATGAATTCAAAATAGGGTTTAAACTAATCTTTTGTTCTAATGCGAGTTCTAAGTCTTTTGTGAAATTATCAAACAATACCTGCTTATCATAATCATGAAAAGTATCTACTATTTCGTCTGCGAATCTTACAAATCCATAGATGTTATAAATATCTTGACGTATTGAGTCAGACAACATTTTTGTTGCTAATGAAAAGGAAGTACTGTAAGATTTTGTAACAACCTTACTACACTCGTGGGAAACAGTATCAAAAATTGACTTCATATTAATTACTGTGATATTTTTTAATGAGCTCTGCTACTAATTTTCCTGAAATTAGAGCAGGAGGTACTCCTGGTCCTGGAACCGTTAATTGTCCTGTGAAATAGAGGTTGTTAACCTTTTTGCTTTTCAATTTGGGCCTTAGAAATGCAGTTTGAGATAGCGTATTTGCCATACCATAAGCATTACCTTTATAAGAATTGTAATCCTTTATAAAGTCTTTTACACAAAAGGATTCTTTAAATATAATATTATTTTTAATGGATTGCTGCGTTAATTTTTCAAATCTTGACATGATAATGTCAAAATATTGAGACCTTAATTCTTCTGTGTCGTCAATTCCTGGTGCAATAGGAATCAAAAAGAATCCTGTTTCACAATTAGCTGGTGCCATAGATTGATCTGTAACAGATGGGAAATTTGCATAAAACAAAGGATCACTTGGCCACTTTGGATTATCATAAATTTCTTCGGCATGTGTTTCAAAATTTGTGTCGAAGAATAAGTTGTGATGTTGAATGTTTTTCAATTTCTTATCAAAACCAATATAGAATAGAAGAGAAGATGGTGCAAATGTTTTTTTACTCCAGTATTTTTCTGAATATTGACGATACTTCTGGTCTAATAATGTTTCTGAATGATGATAATCTGCTCCACTCAAAACAATATCACTTTTATATTCTATGCCATTTGATAGTATAGACGTTGCACTACTGTTATCTACATTTATCTTATCTATCGGGCTTTCTGTATGTATTTTGACACCTAAACTCTCTGCAACTGCTTGCATTGCTTTAATAATCTCATACATGCCACCTTTTGGGTGCCAAGTGCCTAGGCCAAAGTCGGCATAGTTCATGAAATTATAAAATGAAGGTGTTTTACTTGGTTTAGCTCCCAAGAATAATACTGGAAATTCTAATGTAGAAATCAGTTTAGTATTATTAAAGCTTTTTCTAACATCTCCACTTATAGTCTTAAAAAACTGATCAACACGCATAGCTGTCTCAGGTGTTACTAACTCAAAAGGCGAGATACCTGGTTTTAGTACTACTTTATTTATGGCAATATCATAGTTTGTAGCAGCTTTATCAATGAATTTTTTTAAAGATATAGAGCTTCCTGGCTCAATACGATCAAACTCAATACATATTTTTTCTAAGGTGTCTCCTATGGTAATTACTTCGTCTTTAAATAAAATTTGATATGCAGGACTTAATTTGTCTAGCTGATAGAAATCTGATGTTTTTTTACCAAAATCGGCGAAGAACTTATCAAATATATCTGGCATCCAGTACCAACTAGGTCCAATATCAAAAGTAAAGCCGTTTTTTTTGAATTGACGACATCGTCCACCAATAGTTTTATTTTTTTCGAAAATGGTCACATCATAGCCTTCTTTAGCAAGATAACAGGATGCCGAAAGAGCAGAAAAACCAGAACCAATAATAGAGATGCGTTTTGTCATTGTTTAACAAAGTTAGATAAAAGTTAAACAAGATTAACTTTTATTGAAGCTTTTTTACAAATTTTTAACTAAATGTTCAATAGAATCAAAAGGTGTAATTTGTTTTGGGAGTGTATTTAAATCGAGTTCATTTAGCATTCTTCCTAAAACCCAGAATTTGATTGATTTTTTTACTAGAATTTTCTCTGAAAATTCTTTAAGGTAATCTGAGATATATTCTTTTTCTGGTTTGACAGTGAAATAGGATAAAAATGTGATGTCATCATAATAATTGAGAAGATCTTTTAGGCCTTCAATAGGTACGCTTTGACCTAAGAAAATAGACTTATGGCCACTTGCAACTATTTGATAATTTATGATCATAAGTCCTAATTCATGCACTTCGTTATCAGGGAGGTATAAAACAAAAACTTTATCTGTCTTCTCTTGATTTTGAGATTGAATTTTCTCAGTATTCACTAAAATTTTCTGCCTAATTAAAGAGGTTAAAAAATGTTCATGTGCTGGTGTAATAGTATCTGTTTGCCACAGCATGCCAATTTCAGAAAGTAAAGGAATAAAATCTTGATAAAATATCTCAATAAATGATTTCTCTTCAATTAAACTCTCGTAAGTATCATAAAAGAGCTTTTGATCAAAATTTAACATTGATAGCTTAAATGTGTCAATGGAGTAACTATTTGTAAGATCATTTTGAGCAACTTCTTTAACTAATTCAGGGATTTCCCTAACATTAAGCGAGGCGATTTTTGATATTTTGTAACCATTATTATTTAAATAACTAATGTTTAAAAGCTTTTGAAGGTTAACTAAGCTGTAATATCTAATATTAGTATCTGTACGTTCTGGCTGGAGAAGATTATAGCGCTTTTCCCAAATTCTAATGGTATGTGCTTTTATGCCAGTTAGATTTTCTAGGTCTTTGATGCTAAAGGTACTCTTTATGTTGTTCATTTTTAGTTGAAAAAAGTTAAACAAAAGTAACTTTTTTTTGGAATAGAAAGACGTTTTAAGAATATTTTAATAGTATAACTATCGAAAAAGGACAATTGTATTAAAAAAAATGAAGAAATAAAAATTAAAAGTGCGCACGAGAAGACTCGAACTTCCACGGACTAATGTCCACCAACCCCTCAAGCTGGCGCGTCTACCAATTCCGCCACGTGCGCATTATTTAAATAAAGGTAAAAAAAAAGTTAAGCAAATGCTTAACTTTTTTTGTTGTGACCAGTCTGGGGCTCGAACCCAGGACCCTCTCCTTAAAAGGGAGATGCTCTGCCAACTGAGCTAACTGGTCAATAAGTTTCTCTAACGAGGGTGCAAATATAAAACGATTAATTAATAATCCAAACCTATTTTTAGATATTTTTTTGTTTTTTTGTTTAAACTATGATTATGTTTTTAATAATCAATTTATAAGAATAATATGACGCTTTTTTTTGTTGGGTATATGGGATCTGGTAAATCAGTAATTGGCAAGAAATTAGCTAAGATTTTGATGTATAATTATATTGATTTAGATGATTATATAGAGTTAAAAGAAGGCACATCCATTAAAAATATATTTGAGACAAAAGGAGAAATATATTTTAGAAAAATTGAAAATCGCTACCTTAAAGAGCTAACTAAAATAAAAAACACTGTAGTTTCCTTAGGAGGAGGCACACCATGTTATGGTAATAACATCAATTTAATGTTAGAATCTGAAAACTCATTAAGTATTTATTTGAAAGCTACGATTCCTACGTTATCAGATAGATTATTTGAAGAAAAATCTAAAAGACCATTGATTGCTCATTTAAAAACAAAAAATGAGCTTAATGAATTTATTGGAAAACACATATTTGAAAGAGCATCATTTTATGAGCAATCCTTAATTACGATCAAAACTGATGGCTTAACTGTAAACGAGATTGTAGATAAACTCATTTTAAAATTATTTTAAATAGGCTTGATGTGACTTTCCCGTTAAATCAATTTCTATATGTTCATGAAGAGAAGTTGATAGAGAAATCCCCTTGAAATCTGCTTTTACTGGGTATTTCTTATGATTTCTATTGACTAATACAGCTGTTTTAAACTGTTTTAAAGGAACATCTAGAAAATGTTTAACACCATATATCAAAGTACTACCAGAGTTAAGAACATCATCAATTAAGACAATTGATTTATTAGAGTATTCTTTTTCTGTTAAAGATGTTTTTACTTCAGATAGAGGATTCTTTTTATCAATAGTCACTTTACAAAGAATTGGCTTAATACTGGAGATTTTTTCAAGACTTTGTTTTAGTTTTTTTGCTAGTATGAAACCATTGTGCTCAATTCCTGCTAGAATAATTTCATCTTCATAGACATTACATTCATAAATTTGATAAGCAATGCGCTTTATTTTATGCTGTATCTCTTGGTGATTAAGTATTATATCTTTAGTAATGCTCATGCTTTTTGATTTATTCAAAGATAATAAAGCGTTTTGTTTAAATTATAACTCTTCCTCAGGAGTTTCATAAAAATCATCAATATCTCTTCTATCCTTTTTTGTAGGTCTACCAATACCTTTTTTTCTATAATAGTCTTTAGAGTATTTAAGCAAATCTTTAGCTTCAAAAGCTTCTTTTGGAGTCACATCTGTCACGTATAAATTAACAATTTTAGCACCAACACGGCTTTCAGGCAGGTCATTAACTACTAATTGATACTTTATTTGGTCTTTTCTAAATTCGATTTTATCAGTTGCATAAACATCTCTACTAGGTTTAACAACTTGACCATTGACCTTTACATGACCTTTTTTACAAGCATTTGTTGCAATACTTCTTGTTTTACAATATCTAGTGCACCAGAGATATTTATCTATTCGCATATTAAAACTGTGAAATTGACGTTAATTGTATTGTGCAAAAATATTATATTATTGTATCTTGCGCGTTAAAAATAAGCAATATTGAACAATTCAAATTTTATTTGAATTAAAGAAAAATTTATTCACTATGAATACTAAATACATAACAATCTTAATTGTTATTTTGGTTGCAACATTTGGAGCTTGTACTCCAGATGAAACAGAAATAACAGTAATACCTGCACGAGATAGAGCAGAACAACAGTTGGAAGACAGTGATACTCTTATAGAGTACTTGCAAACTCACTATTATAACAAATCGTTTTTTAGTGATTCAAGTGCTGATTATTCTAAAGATGATATTATAATTTTGGAGTTGCCACAAGACGATGCTGGTAATTATCTACCGCTTCCAGATCCAGATGATAATGAGCTATTGATTACTGATGTTGTTGTTCATGAAGCCTCATTTTTAAGTCAAGATTACGAATATTATGTTTTAGATTTAAATCCAGGTATAGGTGGACCTACACCAAACTTCACAGATGATGTAAGTATCGCTTACACTGGCTTTTTAGAAGATGGTGATATTTTTGATAGTAATGTAAACCCAACAACATTAGACTTAATTAATGTGATTCCTGGTTGGAGAGATGTTTTGCAAGATTTTAAAACTGCTGAAAATGGGCCAATTATAAATGAAGATGGAACAATAAGCTATAATAATTATGGACTTGGTGTGATGTTTTTGCCATCAGGTTTAGCCTATTTTAATTCACCTCCATTTGGAATTCCTGTATACTCAAACTTGATATTTAAGTTTGAATTATATGCTTCAGAAGCTAATGATCATGATAATGACGGAGTTTTTACGCACTTAGAAGATACTAACGGAAATGAAAACATAACTGATGATGATACAGATGGTGATGAAATACCTGATTTTCTAGATGCTGATGATGATGGAGATGGTGTATTTACATTATTCGAAGATTTAGATGGAGATGGAGACCCAACAAATGACGATTCTGATGGAGACGGAATACCTAATTATTTAGATGAAGATTCTACAGAATCTAATCAAACAGATAGTTAATAGAGGTTCTATTTTCAAAATAAAACAAAAAAAGACGCTTTTAGCGTCTTTTTTTGTTCAATATATTTTTGCTTTTAATTAAAGAGCAATAGATAAACTCAGAATTAGTTGATCTGGTCGAGTATCAATTCTACTTATAACACCTTCACCTAGATTATTTCCAATAAAATTTCCTTCGTTCTGGCTAAATCCTCTTTCATATCTTAAGTCTATACCAATTTTGTTTAAACTCACACCAATACCAAAGTTCAACCCAACAGAAAAGTCATTTTCTATATTATCAATGTTTATACCTTCAAATTCGGTATCAAGAATATATTGAAATGATGGTCCAGCAAAAACACTAACAGGCCCAATAACTTTAATACCGACGAGTATAGGTGCATCAATTTTCTTTACAGTGAACTCATCACTATCATAATCACTTTTAGTACTTGTGTACATGAGTTCTGGTCTAAGGTATAATTTGTTTCCAATTTTTCCAAAGACACCTAAATGAAAACCAACATTGCGATCAGGATTCTTTGCGTTTTCACTAATAGATTCAAAATAATCTCCGTTAGCACTGTAATTAAGTCCACCTTTTATACCAAATGAACCTCCATTTTGCGCCTTAGCACTGAAACAAAACAACGTTAATAAAAACGTACTAATAACTAATTTTTTCATAATATTCGTTTTTTGTGATTTGGATGTATAATATCAAAAACGTTGCCAAACGATAATTATTTCTTTTTTTCTGAAATTTACCAGATAGTATTAATAGGCTTAAATAAAAAAATCTAGCCAATAAAGGCTAGATTTTAAGTTGTTATCGTTTGAAGACTTTTATTTTCTTTTTACAACCAATTCTGATGCATTTATAATAGCATTGGCATTTAATCCATATTTTTCCATTAATTGGGCAGGAGTTCCAGATTCTCCAAATGTATCTTTAGTAGCTACAAATTCTTGAGGAGCTGGTTTGTTTAGAGCTAATACTCTAGCAACACTTTCTCCAAGACCACCTAGCATATTGTGCTCTTCTGCAGTAACAACACATCCTGTTTTTGAAACAGAATCTATAATAGCTTTATCATCTAGAGGTTTGATCGTATGGATATTAATCACTTCTGCCGAAATACCTTTTTCATTTAAAGTTTTTGCGGCTTCAAGAGCTTCCCAAACTAAATGTCCCGTTGCAACGATAGTCACATCAGTACCTTCAGTTAATTTAACTGCTTTACCTATTTCAAAAGTTTGATCTTCTGGAGTAAAGTTGGCTACTTTTGGTCTTCCAAAACGCAAGTAAACAGGTCCATGATGTTTTGCAATGGCGATAGTTGCAGCTAGTTTGATTGTAGTCACATGTATTTATTACAGTCATTCCTGGTAACATTTTCATCAAACCAATATCTTCAAGAATTTGGTGTGTAGCTCCATCTTCTCCAAGTGTTAATCCAGCGTGAGATGCACAGATTTTTACATTTTTGTCAGAGTAAGCAATACTTTGTCTAATTTGATCATAAACACGACCAGTAGAGAAATTTGCAAATGTACCAGTAAATGGAATTTTTCCACCAATAGTCATTCCTGCTGCAAGACCAATCATATTAGCCTCGGCAATCCCTACTTGAAAAAAACGTTCTGGATGATTCTTTTTGAAATCATCCATTTTAAGAGAACCAATCAAATCTGCACAAAGTGCAACAACGTTTTCATTAGTTTGCCCTAATTCTGTCAAACCAGCTCCAAATCCTGAGCGTGTATCTTTATTTCCTGTATTTGTATATGTCTTCATTTTTTTTCTTGATTGGTGGTTAGTAATCTCCTAAGGTTTCAGCATTTTGAGATAATCCCGTTGCTAATTGTTCATCATTAGGTGCTTTACCATGCCAAGCATGTGTATGCATCATAAAATCTACACCATTACCCATTACTGTATGTAGTAACACACAAATAGGCTTACCTTGTCCAGTAAGTGCTTTAGCTTTAGCCATTCCTTCTAAAATAGCATCAATATCATTTCCTTTTTCAATATCTAAAACAGTCCATCCGAAAGCTTCAAATTTTGCTCTTAAGCTACCCATAGCTAAAACATCGTCTGTAGAACCATCAATTTGTTGTCCGTTTAAATCAATTGTAGAAATAAGATTATCCATCTTATTTGCTGCAGCATACATAATACCTTCCCAGTTTTGACCTTCTTGTAATTCGCCATCACCATGTAAACTGTAAATTAAATTGGTATCTCCATTTAGTTTTTTTGTTTGAGCAGCTCCTAATGCAACACTAAAACCTTGGCCTAGTGATCCAGATGCCATTCTAATTCCAGGTAAACCTTCATGAGTCGTTGGGTGACCTTGAAGTCTAGAGTTGATTAATCTAAAAGTGTTTAGTTCTTCAACAGGGAAGTATCCCGATCTAGCCAAAACACTATAAAACACTGGCGAGATATGTCCGTTTGATAAAAAGAAAAGATCTTCATCTTTTCCATCCATATCAAACGTATCCTTTCTATCCATGATGTTTTGATAGAGTGCTACGAAAAATTCGGCACATCCTAATGAGCCTCCAGGGTGACCAGAGTTTACTTTGTGAACCATTCGTAAAATATCTCTACGAACTTGAGTTGTTAAGTCTTGTAATTGTTGTGTGTTTGGCATATAAACGGTGTGAATATTTTAAGCATCAAAAATAAAGTAATCAAGAGGGGAATCAAAAATAGAGAGGATGCACTTATTAACGATTTCAATCAGTTGCTAACAATTTTTATTCAAATGAAATATGAAAACTAGTTTTAATGTTTCCGAAGTGATAATTTTATTAAATGTTTAAGACCATAATACATCGAGATAATTATCTTTGCTCACTTACTAATATGATTTATGAATTTTGAATTAAAAGCAAGCGATCCTCAAAGTAAAGCCAGAGCAGGTATAATTACAACAGATCATGGTACAATTGAGACGCCTATATTTATGCCAGTTGGTACCGTTGCCTCTGTAAAGGGTGTCCATCAACGCGAACTTAAGAATGATATCAATCCTGATGTTATTTTGGCGAATACCTATCACTTATTTTTAAGACCTCAAACGCCTATATTGGAGAAAGCAGGAGGTTTGCATAAATTCATGAATTGGGATCGTAATATTTTGACAGATTCTGGTGGTTATCAAGTCTATTCATTATCTGATAACCGAAAAATCAAGGAAGAAGGAGTGAAGTTTAAATCACATATTGATGGCAGTTATCATGTGTTTACTCCAGAGAATGTTATGGAGGTTCAACGTAGTATTGGTGCAGATATCATAATGGCATTTGATGAGTGTACACCTTACCCATGTGATTATAATTATGCAAAACGTTCTATGCATATGACACATCGTTGGTTAGAGCGTTGTTTAACGCATTTAGATAAAACACCTTTTAAATATGATTATGAACAAACGTTTTTTCCTATAGTACAAGGAAGTTGTTATAAAGACTTGCGTCAACAATCTGCAGAATATATTGCAAATGCAGGCGCACAAGGAAATGCCATTGGCGGACTATCTGTTGGAGAACCAGCAGAAGAAATGTATGCGATGACAGATGTTGTATGTGAGATTTTACCATGGGACAAACCACGATATTTAATGGGAGTTGGTACACCAATAAATATATTAGAGAATATTGCTTTAGGTGTTGATATGTTTGATTGTGTGATGCCAACACGAAATGCTAGAAACGGAATGTTGTTTACAGCTCATGGCTCAATTAATATCAAAAACTTAAAATGGGCAGATGATTTTTCTCCTATTGATGAGATGGCAATTACATTTGTTGATACTGAATATAGTAAAGCATATCTTAGACATTTATTTACAGTTAATGAATTGCTAGGTAAACAAATTGCAACGATACATAATTTAGGTTTCTATTTGTGGTTAACGCGAGAGGCTAGAAAACATATTATAGCTGGAGATTTTAGAGCTTGGAAAGATAAAATGGTAAAACAAATGGATAAAAGATTATAGGTGAAGATTCTTGATTGGTACATATTAAAACGCTATCTGTTCACATTTTTGATGATGTTGTTACTGTTTATTCCTATTGGTATTACAGTAAACCTCGCTGAGAAAATTGGTAAGATTTTAGAACGAAGTGTTCCTTTTGGAGCAGTTGCTCAATACTATTTAGATTTTACAATTTATTTTGCCAATCTATTATACCCTATATTTTTATTCATATCTGTAATTTGGTTCACATCAAAACTTGCAAATAACACAGAGATCGTAGCCTTTTTAAGCTCAGGAGTCTCATTTTGGAGATTTTTGAGACCTTATATGATTGGAGCTACAATTATTGCAAGTTTAGCCTTAATAATGGGATTGTATCTAGCTCCAAACGCAAGTAAGGGGTTTAATGAGTTTAAGTATAAGTATTTAAAAAGTAATGCTAATGTCACCCAGACCACCAATATTTATAGGCAAATTAATGATAATGATTACATTTATGTAAGTAGTTTTAACCCAGTTACAAAGCGTGGTAGTAACTTTACTCTAGAACATTTTGAAGGTAATGCACTTGTTTATAAAATTACTGCAACTTCAATTGTTGATATTGATTCTACATACCGTTTGATAAATTATACAAAAAGAACCTTTGGAGCAGATAATGACATTATTGAGACGACTAGCAGAAAGGAAATGGAGTTTGAATTTGATACAGACGATTTAACTCCAGAAGAATATATTGCTGAGACACTTCAATACGGAGACCTATTAAAGTTTATTGAAAAGGAAAAACAAAGAGGTTCATCTAATATTGGACGTTACGAAGTCGTGAAATATAAAAAATGGAGCTTACCTGTTTCAGTATTTATTTTAACGATTATTGCTGTTTCTGTATCCTCAATAAAGCGACGAGGAGGTATGGGGATTAATCTAGCCTTTGGGATTACAGTAGCCATGGTATTTGTCTTTTTTGATAAAGTCTTCGGTGTAATGGCAGCACAATCTAGCTTTTCACCTATCTTAGCTGTGTGGCTACCAAATATTGTTTTTGGTATTTTAGCTGCTTTTTTACTTTACAATGCCAAACGATAAATTTAAAAATTACCTTCATTTACATTTTCTGGTTTTTATAGCTGGTTTTACAGCTATTCTAGGAGAATTAATTTCTATTGGCTCTACTGCCTTAGTGTGGTATCGTATGCTCATTGCTGGAGCTTTGATGTTTTTGTATATTAAAATTATCAAACTTAAAATTAAAGTATCTACAAAAACAAAGCTAAAATTTTTTGGAGCAGGAATCATCATTGCTTTGCATTGGATTACTTTTTTTGAAGCCATAAATCAATCCAACATTTCTATAACTTTAGCGATGTTTTCAACAGGTGCTTTTTTTGCATCCTTTATAGAACCCTTGATTTATAAAAGGAAAATCATTTGGTATGAAATTCTCTTCGGAATGATTGTCATTCTAGGCGTTTTTCTAATCACACAAAGTGAAATTAGATACCTTAATGGAATTTTATTAGGTATCTCATCGGCATTGTTCTCAACATTATTTGCTGTCATTAATGGGAAATTTATCGCAGAGCATCGTGCCACAGTCATCTCGTTTTATGAATTTATAAGTGGTGTTGTGTTTTTGTCTTTATTTATACTTGTGTTTCAAGGTGGATTTTCTATAGATTTTTTCATCTTAAAACCGCTAGATTGGCTATATATTGGAATTCTAGCATCTGTTTGTACAGCTTATGCATTTATAGGTTCTGTAGATGTAATGAGGCATTTAAGCCCATACACTGTAATACTAACCTATAATTTAGAACCATTGTATGGTATAGCGCTTGCTTTATTGTTGTTTCCTGAAACTGAGACAATGAGCACACAGTTTTACTATGGTGCATTTTTGGTATTAGCTACTGTAATAGCAGATGGTATTCTTAAAAACTATAAGAGTCATAAAAACCGAAGTGCCTTAACAAACAAACCCGATTAAAGTTTTTATATTTGCACCAACTAACTAACCACTAATTATAACAAATCAAAATTTCTATGGAATATTTAGATTTTGAATTACCCATAAAAGAACTCCAAGATCAACTTGAAAAATGCCAATTAATAGGTGAGGAGAGCGACGTAGATGTTACACAAACGTGTAAGAAAATTGAAAAAAAACTACTCGAAACAAAGAAAGAGATATATAAAAACTTGACGGCATGGCAACGTGTGCAAATGTCAAGACATCCAGAAAGACCATACACATTAGATCATATTAAGGCGTTATGTGGTGATTCTTTTTTAGAATTGCATGGAGACCGAAATGTTAAAGATGACAAAGCCATGATTGGTGGTTTAGGTAAGATTGGTGATCAATCGTATATGTTTATTGGTCAACAAAAAGGATTTAATACCAAAACACGTCAATATAGAAATTTTGGGATGTCAAACCCAGAAGGGTATCGTAAAGCATTACGTTTAATGAAATCTGCTGAAAAGTTTGGAATTCCTGTAGTGACTTTAATTGATACTCCAGGTGCTTACCCTGGATTGGAAGCAGAAGAACGTGGTCAAGGAGAAGCAATTGCTAGAAATATATTAGAAATGACTCGCCTTAAAGTACCAATCATAACAATTATCATTGGAGAAGGTGCATCAGGTGGAGCATTAGGTATAGGTGTAGGGAACAAAGTTTTAATGTTAGAAAACACTTGGTACTCAGTTATTTCACCAGAATCTTGTTCATCAATTTTATGGAGAAGCTGGGAATATAAAGAACAAGCAGCCGAAGCTCTAAAATTGACGTCGCCAGATATGAAACGTCTCAAATTGATTGATGAGATTATCAAAGAACCATTAGGAGGTGCACATACAGATAGAGCTGCAACTTTTGAAGCTGTTAAAAAGGCAATAGAAGCAAATTATGAAGCCCTTAAAAACTTATCACCAAAAGATTTGGTGAATCAACGTATGGATAAATACTTAGAGATGGGAGTTTATAAAGGCTAATCCTTTTAAAATATAGGCCTAAAAAAACTGAAACCTCTTTGTTTCGGTTTTTTTTGTCGCTATTAACAATATAATCAAGTTATTAACAGTTAAATTGTTGATGACCTGTTAAGATTGAGAATTTTCAAACTCAACAATTAGAATACATTTTATTTACTTTCGTAACTATGAAACAACCCAACCAATTACAAGGCTATCCAATAGATAAAAGCACAATTATTAGTCTTGAAAAAGGAAAAATACCTCCTCAAGCTCTTGATTTAGAGGAAGTTGTTCTTGGAGCTATGATGATTGACAAGAAGGGTGTTGATGAGGTTATTGATATTTTAAGTGTAGATGCGTTTTACAAAGATGCTCACAAACATATCTTTGAATCTATTTTCAAATTATTTGAAAATAGTGAGCCTATTGACTTATTAACCGTTTCTAGTCAGTTAAAGAAAGACGCAAAGTTAGATTTAATTGGAGGAGATTTTTACTTAATTTCTTTAACGCAACGTGTCTCATCTTCTGCGCATATTGAGTTTCATGCTCGTATTATTCTTCAAAAATACATTCAAAGAAGTTTGATTAAAATTTCCAACGAAATTATTGAAGAAGCTTATGACGAAACTAAAGATGTTTTTGATTTATTAGATACTGCTGAAGCTAAGCTTTATGAAGTGACCCAAGGTAACGTTAAGAAATCAACGGAGTCTGCTCAAAGTTTAGTGATTCAAGCAAAAAAGAAGATTGAAGAAATATCCAACAAAGAAGGCATGAGTGGTATTCCAACAGGGTTTACCAAATTAGATAGATTAACTTCAGGTTGGCAGCCAAGTGATTTAATTATTATTGCAGCACGTCCAGGTATGGGTAAAACTGCATTTACGTTAACTATGGCAAGAAACGTTGCTGTAGATAGTAATATTCCAGTTGCGTTTTTCTCTCTAGAGATGTCATCAGTTCAATTAATAACACGTTTAATTTCTTCGGAAACAAATCTGTCTTCAGAAAAGTTAAGAACAGGGAAATTAGAAAAGCACGAGTGGGAACAACTTAATGTAAAGGTAAAGACATTAGAAAAAGCACCTTTATTTATTGATGATACGCCTTCGTTGTCTATTTTCGATTTGCGTGCAAAAGCAAGACGTCTGGCCTCACAATACGGAATTAAAATGATCATGATTGATTACTTGCAGTTAATGACGGCTGGTGGAAGTCAAAAAGGAGGTAACCGTGAACAAGAAATTTCAACCATCTCTCGAAACCTAAAAGCATTAGCAAAAGAATTAGCAATTCCTGTAATTGCGTTATCTCAGTTATCTCGTGCTGTTGAAACACGTGGAGGAAGTAAACGTCCATTGCTTTCAGATTTACGCGAATCTGGAGCGATTGAGCAAGCTGCAGATATTGTATCCTTTATATACAGACCAGAATATTATAAAATTGATGAGTGGGATGATGATGAGCGTTCACCAACCGAAGGTCAAGGAGAATTTATTGTTGCAAAACACAGAAATGGTGGATTAGAAAGTATTCGATTAAAGTTTATTGGTCATTTAGGTAAGTTTGATAATTTAGATGATTTTGATACACCGTTTGGAGAATTTCATTCTAAAATGAATGCAGCTGCAAATGATGATACATTTACTCCTGATAAATTTCCATCTGCATCTGATGCTTTTGGAGCACCAGAGGAAGATGATAATGATGTACCATTTTAATGATGAATACCATTCGCATTAGAAAAGTTGTATCTATTGTTGGGATATTGATTCCAATAATTTTTGTGACTAGTTTTGCTGTTTTTATTGCTTCAAATGAGGCTGTTTTCAGTTTTATAGAATTTGGTTCTTTCTTTGCATATAATTTAGAAGGTGTACCTAATCAATTTGTAATTAGTTATTTCACTTATTTTCTTGTGGGTGCTTTAATTGTAGTTTTTGCACTAGGCTTATTTCTTTTGTTACCAAAGAGTGTTACTAATAAACTAGGAGCTATTTTTTTTATATTATGTGGTGTTTTATGGAGTTCTTATGCCTTTTTTCCTCAAAAAGAAAATGAAGATAATACGCTTTATTTACTTTCCTCAGCAATATCCATCATTATTTTGGGAAGTCTAGCTCAAATGTTAATATGTAACGATATCCATAAATTGATAGTAAGTAGCATAGCTAAGTATGTGTTGTTAATTGGAGGTGTACTATTTATTTTTGAGTTTGCTATATGTATTTTTGTTCCTGATTTTTTTATAGGGATACCTGTGCTTTCTGTATTAGCTATAATTTTTAATATTGGTTTTATTGGGTTTCATCTTTCTAAAGATTATGATTTTATTGACAGAGAATAACAACATTTTCCCTTAAATTTGCTTTTGCTATTAAGAAAACAAACATTGCCTCATGTTAGAACAAAGACGTACAACTAATATATTACTACTATTTATTGTAGTTCCTATAATATTTTATTTACTTAAGATTTTATCTTTTATATTCATTCCGTTGATTTCATCAATGTTCATAGCACTATTGTTCTTACCATTGATGCGTTGGTTAGGAAGACGTAACGTGCCTAGATTATTAAGTATTATTATAGTAGTCGCAGTTATTGGTTTAGGTGTGTTTATTGGAGTAGAATTAGTACAATTATCAAGTAAACAGATTTTATCAAATGATACTGGTTTCTTTGCTAAGGCAGAAGTTAAGATTAATGATTTGATGTTGTACATGCAAGATAAGGTTGGAATGGAGTACAATCCAGATGGTAACTTTTTAGCACAATTTTTTCAAAAAGAAAGCATTGGTTCTACTTTTGACTTCGTAAGAAAATTTCTTACTAATATCATGATGATTACCTTTTTTACGATTCTTTGGTTATCAGAATCTATAAATATGCATCAAGTTTTAAATAATACAATACTAAAACGAAAGCATACGTCTATCAAAGCATTTATGAAAATAGAAAGAGACTTAATTACTTTTATTAAGGTTAAGTTTCTAGTCAGTTTATTAACAGGGATTTTTACAGGATTAGCTTGCGTATTCTTTGATGTGAGTTTTCCAATATTTTGGGGCCTTTTTGCTTTTTTGATCAATTTTGTTCAAATGGTTGGCTCGTTTATATCAGTAATACTACTCTCAATTTTTGCCTTTGTAGAATTAGATCCTACAAGTTCATTATTCTTCTTTATACTATCTATTACAGGAGTTCAAGTTTTATTTGGCGCCATATTAGAACCTGTTTTTATGGGGAAATCCTTTTCAATCAACGTTATTGCAGTATTAATTATGCTAATGCTTTGGGGATTTATATGGGGAATTCCAGGTTTAATTATGGCAATTCCAATTACAGTTTTCATTAAAATTATCTTAGAACAATTTCCTGCAACCAAAGTTATTGCGTCCTTGCTATCTGGACCAGAACGAAGTTTAAAACCTCGTAGAAGATAGAGTGTTATCTTTAGTTTTTTAATTATCTTTCTAGAATCATATATAATTATAAAACATGGTTCATGGAACGCACAATGCTGTCGCAGATGACAGAAATAAAGACATTAAAATCTATATCAACGGTGAGTACTTCAAACGTGAGGATGCTAAAATATCAGTATTTGATAGTGGTTATCTCGTAGGAGATGGCATATGGGAGGCCTTACGTTTACATAAAGGTGTGCTAGTATTTCTTGACGATCACTTGGATCGCTTATGGGCATCTGCAGCAACTGTTGGTATGATCTTTCCGTTTTCTAAAGAAGAACTAACCGCTATAGTTTGGGAAGTTCTTAATGAAAACAATATGACAGATCATATTCATGTTCGAATTATGATTACACGCGGCATCAAAAAAACACCATCTCAAGATCCTAGATTAACAATTTCTGGACCTAATATTGTTATTATTCCCGAGTATAAAAAAGCTTCCGAAGAAAGTAAAGAAAAAGGAATCACTCTTTTTACGTCTACAATAAGACGTGGATCGCCAGATTATTTAGATCCAAGACTCAATTGTCATAGTAAATTACACGAAGTTCAAGCACTTATTCAAGCAATTGAGGCTGGAGCAGATGAAGCGTTAATGCTAGATGCTAATGGATTTGTTTCTACATGTAATGCAACTAATTTCTTCATTATAAAAAATGGAGAAGTATGGACATCTACTGGACAATATTGTATGAACGGAATTACTAGAGCGAAAGTTATAGAAGCTTGTCATATCAATGGAATAATATGTCATCAAAAAGATTTTTCTCTATTTGATGTCTATGGTGCAGATGAAGCTTTTGTTACTGGAACTTTTGGAGGTCTTACACCTGTTACTAAGATTGATGGTCGTCAAATTGGGTCTCAATCTTACGGCGATTTTACTAGAAAGCTTAGTGTTTTGTACCACGAATTAATCGAAGATGCAGTGGCTTATGAAAAGTAATGATATAAAACGAATTTCGGTTTGGTCTGGTCCTCGAAATATATCAACAGCCTTGATGTATAGTTTTGCTCAACGTAATGATACAACCGTTTTTGATGAACCTCTATACGCGTATTATCTTAAGAAATCTAAAGCTAAAGACTATCATCCTGGAGCAGAAGATATTTTAGCATCTATGGATAATGATGGTGATAAAGTTGTGGATATGATGATTAATTCTTCGGAAAGTAAAGTGCTTTTCTTTAAGAATATGACACATCACTTGTTAGATTTGAATCGTTCATTTATGAAAAATCTTACCAACGTGATTCTTACTAGAAATCCAGTAGACATGTTACCTTCATTTGATAAGGTAATTAAAAACCCATCCATTGATGATGTTGGTTATAAATTGCACATTGATTTAATTGAAGAATTCAGAAAAAACGATATTGATTTCGTTGTACTCGACTCTAAGAACGTTTTATTAAATCCTGAAGGTGTTTTGAAGCAGTTATGCGATCATATAGGAATGCCATTTGATGAAAATATGCTAAAATGGAAACCTTCTAAGCGCCCAGAAGATGGCGTATGGGCAAAATATTGGTATGATAATGTGCATAAATCTTCTGGTTTTTCAGCATACAAACCTAAAACGACTCCATTTCCGAAGCATTTAGAACCATTATTAAAAGAATGCCTTCCATATTATAATGAGTTACAGAAGTTGGCCTTATCTTAAAAAACCTTTAAAACTATATTAAACTGTTAAGCTTCGGAATAATTTTTGAGTATATTTCAAGTATGAAACGAGCAGATGAAAAGCTTTATCAATCGAGAGAATGATTAATTGCGCATTGCATGTGACCGTTAGAAAACAATACATAATGAATACATGAAAAAGACAATTTCCCTAATCATATTTTTATTTGTAGTTGCACACTCTTATGCGTCTTACATTTTAATTCCTATGGATTCTGAAGGACAAGACAACCACTTAAAAGCCTATGGTGTTACTTATTGGACATTAGAAAAACAATTAAAAGTCAAGTGGCTTTTAAATTATAAAGGGGGCTCTTTTTTATTGCCAGATTCTGAAGAAATTCAACGAGAATGTCAAATTAGAGGCGTAAGTTTTGAGGTAATATCTAACTCTAAAGCAGAAGAGATTTTAGAAATGATTGCTAGTCCGTCACAAAATATGGAAGCAGTTGTTTTAGAGAAAGCACCAAAAATTGCTGTTTATACTCCAAAAGGTTTACAACCATGGGATGATGCAGTGACAATGGTTTTAACGTATGCTGAAATTCCTTATGATACTATTTATGATGAAGAAGTTCTAAACGATGCTTTACTACTTTATGATTGGTTGCATTTGCATCATGAAGATTTTACGGGACAGTTTGGCAAATTTTACAGAGCATATCGTTCTGCTTCCTGGTATATAAGAGAAAAAAGGGAAGCAGAAGAATTAGCTATTAGTTTAGGATATTCTAAAGTTTCCGAAGAAAAATTAGCGGTAGCCAAAAAAATTAGAGAATATGTTATTGGAGGTGGTTTTATGTTTGCCATGTGTAGTGCAACAGATAGTTTTGATATAGCATTGTCTGCAGAGGGAGTTGATATTTGCGAACCTATGTTTGATGGAGATGGAAGTGATGCTGGATATCAAAATAAGATTGATTATTCAAGAACATTAGCTTTTAAAGACTATTTATTAGAAAGAAGTCCAAATGTTTATGAATTTTCTTCTATTGATATGACAAGAAAACGTCGCATTCCAAAAACTACAGATTATTTTACACTCATGGAATTTTCAGCCAAATGGGATCCAATTCCATCAATGCTCAACCAAAATCATACAGCTTTAGTGAAAGGTTTTATGGGACAAACAACATCTTTTACTCGCGAAGAAATTAAGTCAAATGTATTGGTGCTGGGAGAGAATAAAACTAATGGAGAAGCTAAATACATTCACGGTATTAAAGGGAAAGGTTTTTTTACCTTTTATGGAGGTCATGATCCAGAAGATTATACACATAAAGTTGGTGATCCTAAAACCGAATTAGATTTGCATCCAACATCGCCAGGCTATAGATTAATACTCAATAATGTACTCTTCCCTGCAGCTAAAAAGAAAAAACAAAAAACATAATAAAATTATAACCTTATATTTAACCACTTATAACTTAAAACTATAAAATGAAAAAAATTTATATTTCTATATTTTGCTTAGCACTGGCTTTTTCTTGCAGTGAAGACGATATTCAATCAGCACTTTCTTGTTCAGAAGCAACTCAAAATACTGCAGCAGCCTTGACTAACTTTACAGATGCTACATCAGGTGATTATGAAGCATTTTGTAACGCTTATAAATTAACATTACAACAACAAAAAGATGCTTGTGGTGATTCTAGTGGTACAATTCAAACTATTATTGATGGTCTTGGTGATTGCTCAGTTGATGATGTTAATGTAGAAGAAAATTAATTATTAGACATTTAATTATAAATTAAAAAGCCATTTAAGGTTCTTAAATGGCTTTTTCTATTTAAATTTATTTGCATTAAAATGAAATAGTATGGCTTCAAAAAAGAAAATTCTTAAAAAGATACAAATTGTAATTACTAATCATTTCAGTTCTCCAGAAGAAGCATTTGCTTTTTTTGATAAAGGAAGTGATGGTAAATTATCAAAAGGTGAAATTGTTAAGCTTTTAAAGCAGGCAGAAATTAGCGGGTTTATTAGAGGTTTGGTCGCTTCAAAGCTAATCGAAGGTTACGATAATGATGGAGATGGTCTTGTAGATTGGAAAGAGTTTAAAGTTGCTATTGGTGAAATTTTAGGAAAAAGCAAGACGTAAAAACACATAATGTATAGTTTCAAACTATTTATCAAACAATTATTCTTCGCTATTATCTTTTGGGTTTTAGCGTTTTCTATTTTTATAATGATTCGTTTTATAGCTCATGGAGAAGAGCAAGGCGTTTCATTTGTAAACCCTAAAAATATTATACCCATTACAGAGTGGCTTCATTTTGCTATTATACTCGGTATTTTAGTTGGAATTTTTTATGCAATCATTGAATTTATATTTGAAAAGTTAATTACTAATAATATATATCTAGGGTTATCTATAGTATTGAAAATCGCAATTTACATCCTAGTTCTAATAGTGTCTTTAAGTTTTATAATCGCTTTAATAGAAAGCGATATGGACATTAATTTGCAAAATGAACGTGGTTGGTGGAAAACCAGTTCGCTATTCTGGTTAGCAACATCCTATTTTTTCTTAGCATCCTTTATTTTTTTATTTCTAAAATTGACCTTAGAGAAATTTGGGAGAGGTGTATTGATAAATATGCTTATTGGTAAATACAATAAACCAACTGAAGAAGAGCGAATTTTTATGTTTATTGATTTAAAATCATCAACAACAATTGCAGAAGCGATTGGTCATAAAAGGTATAGTAGGTTATTGCAGGATTGCTTCTTTGATTTAAACAAAGTTTTATCTCGCTTTGATGGTGACATATATCAGTATGTTGGAGATGAAGCAGTAATCACATGGAAACTTAAAAAGGGTTTGAAAAATAATAATTGCATAGAATTATACTTTGCATTTGTAAAACAATTAAAAAAGCGTTCAAAATATTATATAAAAAACTATAATCTAGAGCCTTTTTTTAAAGCTGGTGTACATGGAGGAGAATTAATAATTACCCAAGTTGGTACAGTTAAAAAGGAGTTGGCATTTCATGGAGATGTTATTAATACAACCGCAAGAATACAAGGTGAATGCAATAAGTATGGTGAATCTATATTAATATCTGATGAACTTTTAGATAGAATGCCATTAAAACCGAAATACACTTCAAAGAGTTTAGGTAATATTTTACTCAAAGGAAAACAAGATGTATTAAATATTATAGCCATAAATGAAAAATAAAAAACCGACTCATTTCTAAGTCGGTTTTTATTGTTTTAATGTGATCCTACATGACAACCACAAGCACCTCTTGTGAAGCTTTGTGTTTCTTCATGCCAAGGAAAAGCTAGATTGTATTTAGAATTTTCCCAATAGAATTTTCCTCGTTCTTTTGGTTCGTTTCCAATTTCATTCATAGTTTCTGTATCATATAATCTACCATTAATCATAGTATATATTATACTTTCGGAGTTTTGTATATTTTCTAATGGGTTTTTATCCATAACAATTAAATCTGCTAATTTGCCTTTTTTAAGAGATCCAACATCATTTCCGGCACCTATATAATTTGCGCCATTAATAGTAGCAGCTTGCAAGGCTTCATGATTAGACATGCCGCCTTGTTGTAATAACCATAATTCCCAATGAGCACCAAGACCTTGTAATTGTCCGTGAGCACCAAGATTTACTTTAACTCCAGCATCACTTAACGCTTTAGTTGTTTTTGAAACGAGGATGTGTCCATTTTCATATTCTTCATCAGGAATCATAACTCTGTGTCTTGATCGCGCATCTATAATACTTCTAGGTGTATATTTTAGAAGTTTTTCATTTTCCCATACATTCGTTTTTTGATACCAAAACATTTCACCATTCATTCCTCCATAATTCACAATAAGTGTAGGCGTATAACCTACATTGCTATTTCCCCAAAGTTCTAGTACATCTTTATAAACAGGAGCTACTGGGATATTATGTTCAACTCCAGTGTGTCCATCCATGACCATAGTTATATTATGGTAAAATGTCGATCCACCTTCAGGAACTACAAATATACCTTCTTCACGAGCAGCTTGTAATACTTGTTGTCGTTGTTCTCTTCGAGGTTGATTGTAACTTTTAACTGATAATGCTCCAAAAGCTTTTGTTCTTCTAATTGAAGAGCGTGCATCTTCGAGATTATTTATAACAGCTTTAAAATCGCCATCAGCTCCATATAATATAAATCCAGTAGAGTAGAGGCGAGGTCCCACGAGTGTTCCATTTTTTTGTAATTCGGAAAGTGCAAAAACTGTTTCAGAATTTGCTGAAGGATCATGGGCAGTCGTCACACCATAAGCTAAATTTGCATAAAATTGCCAGTGCTTCTGTGTCGTTAGACCATATCTAAAACCGCCAATATGTGCATGTGCATCAACCATTCCTGGCATAATTGTTTTTCCTGTGACATCATACACTTTTGTACCTGACGGAATTGAAACATCCGAAGTGGTTCCAATAGCTTCTATTCTATTGTTGTTGATAATAATGGTTCCGTTTTCAATAATTTCATCACCTTCCATTGTAATAATTCGAGCACCTTTTAAAGCAATCTTTCCTTGTGGCTTATCCGTTTTTACTTCTAAGTTTATCTTTATTCCAGACTCTACAAGTTTAGTGTCTTTGGAAGCGTTTGCTGAAAAATATTGATTTCCGAGCGTCCAATGAATTATTTTACTGTCTTTTGACCAGTGTAAATTGATACCAGCATCTTTAGATAATTTAGTGATAGGAACAAATTTAGATTTGTCTGTGAAGTCCAAGGTTTTTCCAGCTTTAGGCATTGGAGCCATATAGACTTTATGTAAATGAACAAAGGCTATCCAGTTTCCATCAGGACTTGGGACAAGACGATTTCCGTGTTTAGATTTTACGTGAATACGCTCATCAAAACCGTTAAGATCTACACTTTTTAATTCTTTGGTCAATGCACCAAAAAACTGACCACCTTTTTGGTATATGATTCTCGTGTCATCAGTGTTAAACATCGCATAATCGCCTTCTTTTGATACACGTTTTGAATTCGTACCATTAGCATTCATTAAATATAATCCAGTTTTCTTAGCAAATGTTCTTCCTTGTTCATTATTTCCGCCTTCTTTACGATAGACGATATGTTTGCCATTGTGTGCATATGACGGATTTCTATAGATGCCTTTTTCCGAAGATAATTGTGTAGGAGTTCCTCCATTTACTGAAATTGATTGTATAGCTCCTAAGTTCTTGTCATTCCAAGTGACATAAGTAATAGTGTTTCCATCAGGAGAGAAGGTAGGTTCAAATTCAAAATCTGTTCCAGTGGTTAATCGTTTTGCTGTCCCGTTTGGTAACTTCTGTGTATATAAGTAACCAAGTGCATTAAATACAATAGACTTTCCGTCAGGAGAAGTTATTGCATGCCTAATAACTTTGGCATCAAAGGTATCTGGAGCAACAGGTGTATCAACCTCAATAGCTTTTGCAATCTTAATTGTTGCATTAGCTTGAAATGGTATATCTGAAACGTTAAGCGAACTTATGTTTATCTTATTTATTTTCCCTCCAGACCATATGATAATGTCTTCATTATTTGGCATCCAGTTGAAGTTGGTGTATACACCAAAAATAGCCCAAGCTTCTTGTTGGTCTTTATTAAGTTGATCATAAATTGGCCATTCTTCTCCGGTTTCTAAATCATGTATATATAAAACAGATTTTGTTCGTACACGTTTTATAAAAGCTAATTTCTTACCATCTCTAGATATCTGAGGACGTGCAGCACCACCTGGTCCACCTGTAATTCTATCAATCTTCCCAGTGTCCATGTCGTAGCGATTAATCACATAGATTTGACTGTTAGGATCTTTGTTATACTGAAAGAAGCCACCAGGATATACATCCTCACTATAATATAGATGTTTACCGTCTGGAGATAATGTTGGCTCGTTAAGATCTTGTTGGTCGTTTTTCTTTTTTGTAAGCTGAATACCACTTCCACCAGTTTTGTGATACATCCATAGTTCTCCAGCACCAAGTGAACGACCTGAAGTAAAATGCTTTCTGGCGATAAGGTAATTTCCGTCTGGTGTCCAAATAGCATTGTTTAATAATCTGAAACTTTCTTTAGTGATTTGTTTAGCGTTGGAACCATCAGTATTCATAATCCAAATATTATCGCCTCCACCAGCATCACTTGTAAAAGAGATATGTTTTCCATCTGGGCTAAAACGTGGCTGAATTTCGAATGGTAATCCTTCCCTTAAGATTTTAGCATTTCCTCCATTAATGTCTAGTTTGTAGATATCTCCTAATAAATCAAAAACGATATGTTTACCATCTGGACTTACGTCAAGATTCATCCATGTACCTTCATTGGTAGATAGTTTTAATTCTTTGAAATCCCAATTTCCTTCTGGGTTAGAAACATCCCAAGGGATTTTCTTTTCTTTATCTTTATCTTGGCTGAATGCGATTATTGAAAATAGTAGAATTAGGGTTGTGATTAATTGATTACGTATCATTTGGTTAGTTTTTATTGTACTGTAAGTTACTTAAAAATAAGAAAAGTATTTGCCCATATTGTTTTGGTGTTGCTGTTTATATTTGGAAAAACTATTGCATAAAAAAACCGACTCATTTCTGAGTCGGTTTTTATAAGCGAATTGTTGTTATTAATTAGGCAAACGCCTTATTTTACTTTGTTTACTATTGCTTCAAAAGCTGCAGGATTATTCATCGCTAAATCTGCAAGAACTTTACGGTTCAATTCGATATTATTAGCTTTAAGTTTTCCCATAAATCTTGAATAGCTCATTCCGTGCTGTCTAGCTCCTGCGTTAATACGCATAATCCATAATGAACGGAAATTTCTTTTCTTTACTCTACGATCTCTATACGAATATTGCATCGCTTTGTCAACCGCGTTTTTTGCTACTGTCCAAACGTTTTTACGTCTTCCAAAGTAACCTTTTGCTTGCTTAAGAACCTTTTTTCTTCTGGCTCTCTTTGCTACTGAATTTACTGATCTTGGCATTTTTTTAATTGTTTTTTGTAGTAGGCGGTCTTTTATGACACTTGCTAAATTTTTTTGCCTAACTCCAGGGTTTATAAATTTGTTTTAACCGATTAAAACTAGATTACTTTAAACGTAACATTGTTTTAATATTGTTCTCATCTGCTTTATGTACTAAACCATCATGAGTTAACTTAAGCTTACGCTTTTTAGACTTCTTTGTTAAGATGTGACTCTTAAAAGCATGCTTTCTTTTAATTTTACCAGTACCTGTAAGCTTAAAACGCTTTTTAGCACTAGATTTTGTTTTCATTTTAGGCATTGTTTCCTATTTTATTT
>CAJQOA010000115.1 GCA_905479815.1 uncultured Psychroserpens sp. | reverse complement strand
ATTCCATTGTTTACAAAGTTAGATTTAGCAATTCTACCAATAGGTGATAATTTCACCATGGGGATTGACGAAGCTATTTTAGCAAGCGATTTTGTTGCCTGTGATAAAGTTCTTGGGTATCACTTTGATACCTTTGGTTATATCGAAATTGACCATGAAGTTGCCAAGCGAAAATTCTTTGATAAGGATAAGGATTTGATGTTACTTGAAATTGGCGAGAGTATTGAATTGTAATTTTGTATTGCTCGATTCGAACAAATATTTTTTATTAGTTTTTTATCAAAAAAATGATTCTTTAATAAAGAGAACACTATTATTGTAGGACTTTTACTATAATAATTTTAAGATATCTTATGAAAAATTCCTTTCTAGTACTACTTTTTGGTTTATTCTTCTTTAATTCTTTTGCACAAATAAAATTTGAAAAAGGCTATTTTTTAGATGAAAAAGGTGACAGAATTGAAGTTTTGATAAAAAATTCTGACTGGAGAAATACACCAAGCCAAATTCAATATAAAACATCTCTTGATGGACAATCACAAATATTAAATTTATCTCAAGTAAATGAGTTAGGAATTTATGATCAGGTTAAGTTTGTAAGAAAAGATGTTGAGATTGATAGGTCAAGTTCAGTGATTAGCAAAATGAGTAATTCTAGGTTGCCAGACTTTAAACAAGAAAGTTTGTTGTTAAAAGTTTTGGTAGAAGGTGAAGCTACTCTATATGCATATGTAGATTCAAATTTAAGAAGATATTTTTTTGATAAAGAAAATCAAGACATTAAGCAATTAGTTTATAAAAAGTATAGTACTGTTGATCGTGAAATGAATGAAAACAGTCAATACAAGCAACAGCTTTTAAATGAATTATCTTTTGATGGTGCCACTATTAATAGTATTAATAAAATAAGGTACGATAAAAAATCTTTGGTCAATTATTTTGTAGATTATAATGAATCCCTAAATAAGGATTTTACCAATTTTGAAGAAAATAAATCTAAGGATAATTTGAATTTGTCTATCAAGGCAGGTTTGAGGAGTAGTTCTTTTTCTGTTGATGATCGAAGATCTGTTTTTGGAAATCAAAGCACTGAATTAGAAAATACCATTGGTTTTTCAATTGGGTTGGAGTTGGAATATGTTTTTGGCTTTAATGGCGGAAAATGGTCTATATTTTTTGAGCCAAGATATCAAAACACACAATTTGACGATGAACGTTTAGTTTTTGTAGGTACCTCAATATCTGGAAGCGAATCTATTACAATAGATTATTCTTCAATTGAATTGAATATAGGATTAAGACACTATTTCTTCTTAAATGATAGATCAAAATTATTTGCTAATGCAGCTTTTGTTTTTGATGCAGCAGGTACTGATACATTTATTATGTATGAATCTAGTGATTCGTTTGAATTTGGCTCAAACTTTAACATTGGATTGGGTGCAGGTTATAAGTTTGATGACAGGTATAGTGTAGAGTTTTTATATCAATCTAGTCGTAATCACTTAGAAGCGTTTACAGGAATTGACTCCAAGCATGGATCAATGTCATTTATACTAGGATATACAATATTTTAGCATTTAAAAAAGTTACCTAACCTTACTTCGCATCACTAATTTATGAATCAATTTTGGAGATAAGCGTTTTACAAAAACGCCAAACTTTTCAAATTTACCAATGTAAGCTTCAAATTTTTCTTTACGAATAGCTTTAATCATTTTTTGTACGAAAACATTAACATCTAAACCGTTTTCGGTCATCTCGTCTTGATGCTCTTGTTTGCTGCCATCTGCTGTTAATGCATTTCTTGCCACATTGGTATTAACAAAACCAGGACATATCATAGTCACTTTTACGTTGTCTTTATCATGTTCTAAGCGTAAGGCATCAAAAAAGCCATGTAATGCATGTTTAGCACCACAGTAAGCTGAGCGATAATGAGAACTAAATTTCCCCATTAAACTCGACACCACAACATAATGACCAGATTGTTGCTCTACAAAATGAGGTAGTAATGCTTTAGATATGGCAACGGTTCCCAAATAATCAATTTCCATGAGCTTACGATCCACGTCAATAGCTGTTTCTATGATAGGAGAGCGTTGGCTAATACCTCCATTATTAACGAGTATATCAATAGTTCCAAAAGCAGAAATAGCGTCTTTTGCAATACCTTTCATTGCATCAGTGTTTGCTAAATCTAAGGGCAAGACATAAACCAAATCAGGATTGCTACAAAGTTCTTTTACGTTTTCAAGTTCTTCGGTTCTCCTGGCAGACAGTATCAGTTTACAATCGTATTTAGAAAGTGCAATGGCTAGACTTTTTCCAATTCCACTAGATGCTCCAGTAATCCAAACTGTTTTATTATTTAGCTTCATGTTGATTCTTATTAGTTAACCATTCATTTCTAAGATCATCAGATGATTGACCAGTACCATCATGACGCCAACCTGGAGGTTTAAAAAGATAAAGTAACCTGCTTTTTAATGATTTCCGACTAGAAAAAACATCTTTAAACATATCAATCCATTCTGTAAAAGCAATCTTTACAGGGTTATAAGTGTCAATATTTTTAACCAAACCATACACGACTTTTTCGTCTTTTAGTTCTGGTTGAAATGTGCCAAAAAACCGGTCCCAAATAATTAAAATCCCAGCATGATTACGATCTAAATACAAAGGATTGCTACCATGATGTACACGATGATGCGAAGGCGTATTAAAAACAGCTTCAAACCATTTAGGCATTTTTTCTATAGTTTCAGTATGAATCCAGAATTGATACAACAAGCTAATTGACATTTGTAGCATAATCATTCCTGGATGAAAACCTAAAAGAGGTAACCATAGCCAAAAAATAAAGGTATAAAAACCACCAGACCAAGTTTGTCGTAGTGCAGTACTTAAATTATAATGTTGAGACGAATGATGTACAACGTGAGATGCCCAAAATAAACGACATTCGTGAGAGATGCGATGAAAACAATAATAAGCTAAATCATCTGCAAAGAAAATTAAAACAAAACTCCACCATGCAATTGGTATGGTAAACAGTCTAAAGTTCTGGTAGATGAATAAGAAAGCTAATAACACAAGTGCTTTACTAAAAAAACCAAGGAAGACATTACCTAATCCCATGGCAATAGAGGAGAACGCATCTTTAGGGTCATACGTTTTAATGCCTTGCTTAATTGTTACATAGACTTCTAACAGCATCGCAATTACAAAAAAAGGAATGGCATATAAAATAATATTAGGAAAATTTGGGTCTGGCATGTGTTATTTATTCTTTCAGCTAATGTACAAAAATGTTAAACATTTATTATTTTTTGAATTCTATTTCCAAACTAGAGATTTGCTTATTATTTTCGTTAAAATTTATTAATTATGAAATTGAAACTATCGCTTTTTATTCTTTTATGTTTTTCAGTGAAATCAATGGCTCAAGTAGAATCTGGAAAAACAGGAGCATGGTACATGTACTTTTATGATACACAATTTAAAGACAGTGATTTTGGAGTTCAAGGCGATATTCAATACCGTAACTGGAATCTTGGAGGAGACCTAGAGCAATTACTTTTGCGATCTGGTTTAACATATAGACCAAAAGGCGTTAATGCAAAGTTTACTTTAGGTTATGCACATATAACTTCAGGAGCTTTTGGTGACAGCGATGATACATCAACCGAAAGTAGAATTTATCAAGAAGCTTTATTACCACATAAATTAGGAAATCGTGTCTACCTTACTCATCGTTTTAGATATGAGCAGCGTTTTATAGAAGATCAAGATTTTAGAACGCGATATCGTTACAATCTATTCCTGAATGTGCCTTTCAATAAAAGTGCTATAGAAAAAGGAGCGTTTTATGCCGCTTTATATAATGAGTTATTTGTAAATGGACAACGTGATATTGGCGATAATAGAGAGGTAGAATTCTTTGATCGTAATAGAACTTATTTAGGAGTAGGCTACGTCCTAAAAAAAGGAATGAAATTTCAATTAGGCTGGATGAACCAAAAAAGTAATAGTGTTGGCAAAGGGCAAATACAATTGAGTTTTCATCATAATTTCTAAATAGTTGTACTTCAAAAAATGTGAATTGTTTCCGTACTTTTGTGTAGATGATAAAAGCAACGTTTAAACACTATACACTCAATTTTAAAAACCCTAGCGGAACTTCCCGAGGCATCCTTAAAACCAAAGATACATGGTTTGTCATATTAGAAAAAGATGGTAAAACAGGTCTAGGAGAATGTGGCATGTTTAAAGGTCTTAGTATTGATGATAGACCAGATTTTGAAAACAAACTTCAATGGACTTGTAACAACATTAGCTTAGGCTTAGAAACTCTATTGAATGAACTTGTCGAGTTCCCTAGTATTCAAATAGGACTAGAAATGGCATTCAAATCTTTAGAAAGTCATGACGGTTTTAATTTGTTTTCTTCAGAATTCACTAAAAACCAATCACCAATCCCAATTAACGGATTGATTTGGATGGGAGATAAAGCCTTCATGAAGCAACAAATCAAAGACAAATTGAACGCTGGTTTTTCCTGTATTAAAATGAAAATTGGAGCCATTGATTTTTCTTCGGAAATTGAACTACTTAAATCCATAAGGCAGGAGTTTTCTGCTAATGACATTGAGCTTCGTGTTGATGCCAATGGCGCATTTTCACCTCAAGAAGCTTTAGAGAAATTGAAACGATTATCTCATTTTGACTTGCATTCTATCGAACAACCTATAAAACAAGGGCAATGGAATGACATGGCAAGATTGTGTGAAAGTACACCATTATCAATTGCTTTAGACGAGGAGTTGATTGGCGTGTTTTCCGAAGAAAAAAAGAAAGCGCTATTGTCTAGCATCAATCCGCAATATATTATTCTAAAACCAACCTTAGTTGGAGGTTTTAAAGGCAGTGAACAATGGATTGAATTAGCAGAGCAGCAGCATATAAAATGGTGGGTTACAAGTGCACTTGAAAGCAATATTGGTCTCAATGCAATTGCACAATGGACTTATACTCTTAATAGTGAATTGCCACAAGGATTAGGAACTGGGAGTTTGTTTACCAATAATTTTGATTCGCCATTAGTTGTAAAAAATGGTACATTGCAATACGAAAATAATCGAGATTGGAACACGTCGTTTCTCGATATTAAAATATAATAAGAATGAATAAATTTATATCAGAAGCTTTTAAAGTAGAGCATGATTTCTGGAAGTATTTGGCTGGATCTATAGTTGTTTTTGTAGCAGCTTTAATTGGTCAGTTTCCGTTATTGGGAGCAGTCATTATTAAAGTTATTAGTGATGGAGGAGATGTAGAGTCTATCAATGAAACATCGATGTATTCTATTTTAGATTCTAATGTGTTTTTATTATTAGCATTGCTTTCTTTTGCAATTGGTTTTATAGGCTTATGGATTGCTGTAAAATATATTCATAAACAGAAAATGACTGCTATTGCAACCTCTAGACCAAAGCTAGATTGGAACCGTATTTGGTTTGCTTTTTTCTTTTGGGGAATCATATCATCAGGACTCGTACTAATCGATTATTTTTACCTAGCACCAGAAGGTTATATCTATAATTTTGAAATGCAACGTTTTATTGTTCTAGCAATAATAGCTATAGCTTTAGTTCCTATACAAACGAGTTTAGAAGAGTATCTTTTTAGAGGCTATTTAATGCAAGGATTTGGTGCAGCTACAACTGACAAATTTTTCCCTTTTGCTTTTTTGATTTCACTTATTACAATCCCAATGTTTATCATATTAAACATTAAATATTCTATTGGATATTTGCAGAATAGTTTGTTATTAACCGCTGACATCGTAATTGGTGTCATTCTATTTCAAATCATTAAAAAAACGAATGGATTTGAGTCTAAAAGCTTTAATAGTCTTAGAAATGTATGTCAAAGAAATTGGACACCGTTATTGATTACCTCTGCTATTTTTGGGTTATTACATATCGCAAATCCTGAGATTGATAAACTGGGTTACTCATTATTGGTTTACTATATAGGTACTGGTTTGTTTTTAGGTATTATGACCTTAATGGACGAAGGTACAGAGCTTGCTTTGGGCTTTCATGCCGCAAATAATTTGTTTACGGCTTTGTTAGTGACTTCAGATTGGACGGCGTTTCAAACCCATTCTATCTTAAAGGATATTGCTGAACCAAAATTAGAATTTATAGACATGGTCTTTCCTGTGTTTATTATGTTTCCAATCATATTGTTTATTTTTTCTAAAGTATATAAATGGAACAATTGGAAAGAAAAATTATTTGGTAAAATTCAAGAGCCACCAGCAGAAGACTATAAAGTCATTGGAGACTAATTGTTTTTAAGCTGAAATGTAATGACACCAACATTTAATCAAATCCATTCAAGATTTAAATTCAACGGAAACAGTTTTAACCACATGCAACTCAAAAACATTGGGTACAGTTTAGTTAAAGACGGTGTCGCATTTGAAAAAACTATAGGAGATTTTTTAGTAGACTGGTTAGATGGCAAAGATTTTGTTTTAGTACAAACATCAGGTTCTACAGGTCAACCAAAAATCATAAAATTGAGTAAACAGGCTATGGTAAATTCTGCTATGGCCACAGCAAAATATTTAGATTTAAAACCAGGTGATACAGCCTTACATTGTTTGCCATCTCAATATATCGCAGGTAAAATGATGTTAGTGCGTGCTATGGTTTTAGGACTAGAAATCGATATTGTAGAACCAACATCACAACCCGTTTTTGATAATCATAAAGAGTATCGTTTTTGTGCCATGTTGCCAATGCAGTTAGAATCTACAAAAGATCATATCAATCATATTGATATTTTAATTGTTGGAGGTTCTCCAGTATCTAAAACTCTAGCTTCTGATACTCAAAAGCTGCAAACCAATATTTTTGCCACATACGGAATGACAGAAACTGTAACTCATATCGCTTTAAAAGCAATTAATAACGGTGTAGAAAAATCATTTTTTGAAACGTTACCAGATGTTACAATATCTCAAGATAAAAGAGGATGTTTGGTTATAAAGGCTCCAAAAGTAACTACAGAAACAATAGTAACTAATGATATTGTAAAACTGTATTCTACGACATCTTTTGAATGGTTGGGTCGTTTTGATAACGTGATTAATTCTGGAGGCTTAAAATTATTTCCAGAACAAATTGAAGACCACTTAAAAGAGAAAATACAATCTCAATTTTTTATAGCCTCAGAGCCTAATGAAACCTTAGGACAACAGCTTATATTGATTCTCGAAGCAGACAACAATACTATTGATGATTCCGTTTTTGAAGGTCTAGGTAAATTTCAAATTCCTAAGGCTATTTATGCAGTGCCTCAGTTTGTAATGACTGGTAGCGGAAAAATACAGCGTAAGAAAACACTTGAAAAAATAATGTAGTAGTTCACTCACTCAAAATAGTAGTTCACTCATTTGTCATTTTATTCGTCCTTGTTTGATGGTAAGTTTAAATAACTTAAAACCATAATCCAATGAAAAATCAAATCACATTAACACTAGTTTGTTTATTAAGCTATGCTGTTAGCGGTCAAGAAATGGCCATCGAAACAAAATCTGTAGCTATTGAAAATGTTATCTCATATGTTATTGAAAACATAGATAGAAGCTCACAGGGAGATTCACTATCTATAAAGAATATTACATTTTTGGTACAATCCTCACCAAATGGATTATCTATAGAAGATAAGGTTATTTTAAAACAGACCTTTAAATTGGTCTCCAAGCGACTTTCCGAAAATGATCATGTATCTATTATAGCATATTCAGGAATTAACGGAGTTTCACTCAAGAAAACATCTCCAAAAGAGTTGAAGAAAATCATGTACGCTCTAGAAAATTTCAAATCGAGTATTAAAGAATTACATATTGATGGTATAGAATTGGCATATGCTTATGCTAAAGAAAATTTTGAAGAAGATGCTATAAATACTGTTGTGATGATTAGGAATCCAAATGCAGTTAATGCTATTAATACTCAAAATTCTGTAGTTCCAAAAAAGAGAAATAACACTATTCTAATCACAGCAATTGCTTTATTGCCAGAAATTATTTCTGTAATTAAGGATTAATAAACACTCGAAATTGCATATTTTTAAGCTCAACTATCAGCTATATGAAAAAATTATGCATCCTCGTATTATTTGTGACATTTCAAATCCATGCACAGCAAATTTTATCTGTTAAAGAACAAGCAGTAGTTATAGATGATATACTAGAAGATCGTTTTAATAATTTGTTGCCAGAGTTAATGGATCGTGCTCATCTAGATATGTGGATTTTAATCTCTAGAGAATATAATGAAGATCCTGTTTTAAAAACAATGTTACCTGCAAAATGGCTAAATGCTAGACGACGAACTATTATTGTTTTCTATAGAGATAAGGAAAATGATACGATAGAAAAATTAGCAGTTGCACGTTACAATTTTGGAGATAATATCATTTCAGCTTGGGATAAAGAGAAGCAGCCCAATCAATGGAATCGTCTTGTAGAGATTATAGAAGAGCGAAATCCTAAAAACATTGGGTTAAATTATTCAACGCACTTTAATATTGCTGATGGTCTTGATAAAACCGATTATGATGAATTCATGCAAGTACTGCCAAAGCAATATAAAGCGAAAGTCGTTTCTGCGGAAAAGTTAGCCATAGGTTGGATTGAAACTAGAACAGAGAGAGAGATGATTATTTATAATCAACTAGTCGACATTACACATGATATTATAGCAGAAGCGTTTTCTGAAAAAGTAATCACACCAGGTATTACAACAACATCAGATGTAGAGTGGTGGATGCGCCAAAAAGTAATAGATCTAGGTTTGCAAACGTGGTTTCATCCAACGGTTGATGTACAACGCTCAAAAGAGGATTTAAAAGGACATTTATATTCGTTTTCAGATCGACCAGAAGAACAAGTCATTGTGCCTGGAGATTTAGTGCATTGTGATTTCGGGATTACGTATTTAAGATTGAATACCGATTGCCAAGAATTAGCTTATGTTTTAAAACCAAATGAAACGACACCTCCACAATTTTTAATAGAGGCGCTAAAAGATGGAAACCGTGTTCAAGATATTTTTACTGCTAATTTCGAAACAGGAAAAACAGGAAATGATATACTTTTAAAATCACTTCAAGAAGCCAAAGCCGAAGGTTTGAAGCCTTCAATTTACACACATCCTTTAGGAAGTTATGGGCATTCTTCAGGTCCAACCATTGGGATGTGGGATTCTCAAGGAGGTGTTGCAGGTACTGGTGATTATCCGTTATATCCAAACACAGTATACGCGATTGAATTAAATACGACTGTCAATATCCCAGAATGGAAGCGTGATATTAGAGTGATGTTAGAAGAAGCTGGTTTTTATGGAGAAACTGGGTTTAGATATGTGAATGGACGTCAAACAACATTGCTAACAATACCAAGAGTTAAAGAACACCAAGGGAACTAAACAGTTGTTGATTTAGAATGTTTGTACAACGAAAAGGATGCTATTAAGCCAATTACTGCAAAACCAAACATAATTGCAAAAACAATTTGATGTCCGACTACTTCATTGTAAGTATCTAAAAAATAACCATTAATTAGACCAGTGAATATATCAGGTGTATAACCAATAACAGAAATAAAACCTACAGCAGTTCCTGTAACTGCCAAAGGTATTTTACTCTCTTCTAAAGTAGCAAAATATAAAACTCTAGCCGAATACACGCCTATAGCCATAGTACCTATAGATAAAACAAACAATAAAGAGGTTGAGTTATTTATGATGCCAAGAGCAAAAATTAAACTTGTTATTGCCATTAAAAAGAAACCTATAATAATCCAAAGACTAGCTTTTGTTCTATCGGCTAACAGACCAATTGTAACACCAATAACTGGTCTCATATATAATAAATAAGTCCCAACTTTTGCCGCTTCAATTTTGTTGTAATGCATGACTTGTTCTGCATATTGACTAAAAAGGTTAGTCATTTTATAACTGTAATAAGCACATAGAATAATAATCATTAGCAACCAAACGGCTTTAAACTTCATGACTATTTTAAAATTGTCTAATGTCAGGAGTTTTGGTTCTTCAACTTGGAGTTCAATTTGTTTTTCTTCCGAAGAATGTAAATTTTTCAAAAAGAAGAACACAAGAACAGATACCACACAAATCGCAAAAGCGGTGTAAATAATGACTTGTTTAAAAGCGACTTTACGTTCTAAAACAGAGGTGAGTTCAATGTCTTTAGTTATAAATGCTGAAAATATCAATACACCTACTGATCCAAAAAGTGCAGCAACCAATCCGCGTCCACCATCTAAAAACCCAAAAGCAATCCCTTGTTTATTTTGTCCGCCCCAAATTCTTGTGGCTTTAATCATTGCAGCCCAAAACAAGAAAATAGTGGTAAAACCCCAAAAGCCATAAAGTATATGAAGATTTGCCAACGAAGGGTATGTAGCCAAATAAAAACCACCAATTCCTGTGAGCATTAAAGCAGCAGACATTAATATATGTGGACGAAATCTATCTGCGAAAGGGCCGCCAAATAAATAAGAAAATAAAGCAACAATGCCATAGACAGAAAAGCAACTTCCCAATTCAGTTTGACTAATAGCAAATGATTCTAAAAAGGTTGTTCTAAAAATGCGCTGTAAAACAAAAGGTAATATAAAAACAGCCTCACCAGCTAATATAAGTAAGATGATGATATAAGCTGGTGAAGTTGTTTTTTGTTGTGACATACTAAACCTGTAAAACTCCCATATTAAAAGGTTTTTCAATAGGAGCGTGGTTTGCAGCTTCTATTCCCATACTAATCCAAGTTCTTGTATCTAAAGGATCAATAACAGCATCTGTCCAAATACGAGACGCTGCATAATAAGGCGATACTTGGTTATCGTATCTATTTTTAATTTTATCAAAAAGGGCTTTCTCTTTTTCTTCGGTAATTTTTTCACCTTTCTTAAGAAGTGAAGCCTTTTCAATTTGTAGTAAAACTTTGGCTGCAGAGTTTCCGCTCATTACTGCTAATTCAGCACTTGGCCATGCAGCAATAAGTCTAGGGTCATAAGCTTTTCCGCACATCGCATAATTTCCTGCGCCGTAACTGTTTCCGAGGATAATAGTAAACTTAGGCACCACACTGTTACTAACGGCATTTACCATTTTAGCACCATCTTTGATAATACCACCATGTTCAGATTTACTACCAACCATAAAACCGGTAACATCTTGTAAAAAGACTAACGGGATTTTCTTTTGGTTACAATTTGCAATAAAACGCGTCGCCTTATCTGCACTATCATTATAAATCACACCACCAAACTGCATTTCGCCACTTTTGGTTTTAACCAATTTACGTTGATTGGCAACAATACCAACTGCCCAACCATCAATACGAGCGTAGGCTGTGATGATTGTTTTTCCATAGCCTTCTTTATATTCATCAAACTCACTGTTATCAACTAGTCGTTTGATAATCTCTTTCATGTCGTACTGTTCTGCACGTGATTTAGGTAAAATCCCATAAATATCTTCAGGGTTTTCTTTTGGTTTTTTGATATCGGATCTATTAAAACCAGCTTTATCATAATCACCAATCTTATCCATTAAACGCTGAATAGTTTCCAACGCATCCTTATCGTCTTTAGCTTTGTAATCTGTCACTCCAGAGATTTCACAATGTGTTGTTGCGCCTCCTAAAGTTTCATTGTCAATACTTTCTCCAATGGCAGCTTTTACTAAATAACTACCAGCAAGAAATATGCTTCCTGTTTTATCAACAATAAGCGCTTCATCACTCATAATAGGTAAATAAGCACCACCAGCAACACAACTTCCCATAACAGCAGCAATTTGCGTAATTCCCATGCTACTCATGACTGCATTGTTTCTAAATATGCGACCAAAATGTTCTTTGTCTGGAAAAATTTCATCCTGCATTGGCAAATACACACCTGCAGAATCTACTAAATATATGATTGGTAATCGGTTTTCAATAGCAATTTCTTGAGCACGTAAATTCTTTTTTCCAGTAATAGGAAACCATGCTCCAGCTTTTACTGTAGCATCATTAGCTACAACAATACACTGCTTGCCTTTAACATATCCCATTTTAACCACAACACCTCCAGAAGGACAGCCACCATGTTCTTCATACATGCCGTCTCCAGCAAAAGCACCAATTTCTATGGATGGCTTTTTTGAATCTAAAAGATAATTAACACGTTCTCTAGCAGTCATTTTCCCTTTTGCATGATGCTTTTCAATTCGCTTTTCTCCACCTCCAAGCTTTACTTTGGCGAAACGCTTTTTAAGGTCAGAAAGGAGTAATTTATTATGATCTTCGTTTTTATTGAAGTTTAAATCCATAGTGTGTTTTAATTTCCCACGAATTTACGAAACGCGACACGGATTAAAAAGCGAATATTTTGTTAAAATTAATTACATGGAAATAGTTCCCTAGGAATATATGATTATTTTATTGTATATTTGTACTAATAAACATAAAAAAAATGAAGAATATTATAACATTTGCAGGAAGTAACAGTAAAGATTCAATAAATAAACAATTAGCAGTTTACGCATCAACTTTAGTTGATAATGTAGAAGTTACTGTTTTAGATTTAAATGATTTTGAATTACCACTTTATGGAATGGATTATGAGATAGCGCATGGTATTCCAGATAATGCACATAAATTTTTGCAATACATAAAATCTACAGATGGTATCATCCTATCTCTTGCTGAGCATAATGGTACTTATGCAACTGTATTTAAAAACCTATTTGATTGGCTATCAAGAATAGATGGAAAACTATGGAGTGATAAACCAATGCTATTAATGGCAACATCTCCAGGAGCTAGAGGAGGAGCAACAGGTCTAGAAATAGCTCAAGGTCGTTTTCAGTACATGGGTGGTAACATTGTAGGATCATTTTCTTTCCCTTCTTTTGGTGATAATTTTTCAGAAGGAAAAATAACTAATACTGAATTACAAGGGCAGTTAATAGAAGAAGTAAAGCAATTTCAGGATAGTTTATAAATTTTAAGCGACATATTAAAGACTTATAAAAATGGGAGATTTAGCAAAAGACATAAATTCAACGTTTCCAAATAATAGAGTAAAAGCAATGCTCAATATTATTTACACAGCTAATTGGATTACAAGTTGTCAAAATGAATTTTTTAAAGACTTTGGTATTTCTCCACAACAGTACAATATTCTAAGAATATTAAAAGGAGCTGGTGAGCCGCTAAATGTTCAAACCATTAAAGATAGAATGTTAGAACGCTCACCAAATGCGACACGATTAATGGATAAGCTTTGTGCTAAAGCGTACATTGAACGACTACCATCAGAACATGATAGACGCGTTGTCAAAATTGCAATAACTAAACAAGGCATGGGTTTGTTAGAATCTATCCCTAATAATTTAAATAAAAAATTACTTCAAAATTTAAGTGAAAAAGAAGCAGAACAGCTAAGTAATCTTTTAGATAAAATGCGATAAACGTGTTTTTTTAACTAAATACTTTCCATGGAAAGTATTGCAATGAAAGAATTTTAAAATGAAACATCCATATCTAAAAAATTAGATATTATGATCAAATACGAAATGGATGTTCCATGTGACTTTAAAAAAACAATAAAGAAAAACACATGAAACTAAATACAATAAAAAGAGCAGGACGAAGTCATTTCGTCAATATGGGACCAATTAGATTGCGTCAACCATTTCCAACACAACATATTGAATCTATAGATCCATTTGTGTTATTACACCATTATGGACCTTATGAAATCAATGAAGATAATAACCCTTTTGATTTGGGGCCTCATCCACACAGAGGTTTTGAACCCGTAACTTTTTTAGTTCAAGGCGAGCAATTACATCGCGACTCATTAGGTCATGAGAGCGTTGTAAAAGCTGGTGATGTACAATGGACAACTGCTGGAAGAGGTATCATTCATGCAGAAGGACCAACTAAAGATCTTGTAAAAAGAGGAGGTACCATTGAAGGGATTCAATTGTGGTTGAATTTGCCTGCGGAGAAAAAAATGATGGAAGCTAACTATCAACATGCAAAACACGAGGAGTTTAATGTGATCATTTCCGAAGATAAAAAAGTTGAGACTAGAATTATAGCGGGTTCTCTTGACAATTTCTATGGAAAAATCGGAACTCAAACACCAGTAAATGCATTTATGATTGATGCCAAAGCAGGAGGTAGGCACACGATAAATTTTGATAGTAAGCAACAAGGAATGCTCTATCTTTTAAGCGGTAAAGTGACTATAAATGCGACGGAAATTCTAGAACTTGACAAAAATCAACTGTTAGAGTTTAATCAGGATGGCGACGGATTTTCAATTGAAGCCGAAACAGATAGCAAAATTCTATTTCTTTCTGGAGAACCTATCAATGAAACCGTTGCAACGTATGGACCATACGTTATGAATTCGCAAACCGAGCTTTTAGAAGCTATGCGAGATTATCAAATGGGTAAAATGGGATTTTTGCCAGCAAACTAATAATAGATAAAGACAACACATGAAAACTATAGTTCATAAAGCAGATACAAGAGGCTTTGCCGATCATGGATGGTTAAAATCACACCATACGTTTAGCTTTGCAAGTTATCAAAATCCAGAACGTATGAATTTTGGTATGCTTCGCGTACTTAATGATGATATCGTACAACCTAAAATGGGTTTTGGTACGCATCCTCATCAAAACATGGAAATAATTTCGATTCCTTTAATTGGTGCGTTATCTCACAAAGACAACATGGGAAATAAGCGTGCTATTGAAGTAGGAGAAGTACAAGTGATGAGTGCAGGAACAGGTTTAACGCATTCTGAATTTAACGACAGTAAAACTGATGCTGTTAATTTTCTTCAGTTATGGATTATTCCAGAAGATATGAATGTTACTCCTAATTACGAGCAACGTTCATTTTCTTCCGAAGACAAAAAGAATCAATTACAAACTGTAGTAGCTCCAAAAGATAAATTGATAGGTGATGCATTGCCTATAAGTCAGCAGGCTTATATTTATCGTGCTTATTTAGATAGTGGGAAATCACTAAATCTCAAAGCGAAGACAGTAAACAATGGATTCTATGTGTTTGTTGTAGATGGTGAAATTGAAGTAGAGAATAATACGCTTGATAAAAGAGACGCTATTGGTGTTTATGAAACCGAGTACGTAGATATTTTAACAACTAGAGACTCAGAGTTAATTATTATTGAAGTACCAATGAATTAAGTCAACCATAATTGATTAATAGCTAAAAAGCATTCCGCAATGGGATGCTTTTTTGTTTAAAAAATGCGATATTTGTATTTCCCTTTAAAAAAAAATTGAATTATGGCAATGAATAAAAATACAGTATTAGCTTGGGCTACCACAATTATGATAATAGTAGGATTATGTTTAATTGGCTTAGGAGCATTTAGATATGATGACGTAGCTGGTTGGGGATTTGCGGCTGTTGGTGGCGGATTTTTCTGTATAGCTTGGGTGTTTAATGCGCTCAAAGGTAGAATGTAGTTTCTGCAAATTCAGTTATCAAATAGCTAAAACAAAAACAATAAACAACTCAACAATTCAACAATACTATGAGTGACGATAAAAAAGTAATATTTTCAATGTCTGGTTTAACTAAGACATTTCAAAGTGCACAAACTCCAGTTTTAAAAAATATATACTTAAGCTTCTTTTATGGAGCAAAAATTGGAATCCTTGGTTTAAACGGTTCTGGTAAGTCTACTTTGCTTAAAATTATAGCAGGAGTCGATAAGAACTTTCAAGGTGATGTTACCTTCTTGCAAGATTATTCTGTAGGGTTTTTAGAACAAGAACCACAATTAGATGATGAGAAAACAGTTATGGAAATTGTTCGTGAAGGTGCAGCTGAGACAGTAGCTATTCTTGATGAGTACAATAAAATCAATGACATGTTTGGTCTTGAAGAAGTGTATTCTGATGCAGATAAAATGCAAAAGTTAATGGATAGGCAAGCTGTGCTTCAAGATGAGATTGATGCAGCAAATGCTTGGGAGTTAGATACCAAATTAGAAATAGCTATGGATGCGTTACGTACTCCAGATGGTGATAAGAAAATTGGTGTACTTTCTGGTGGTGAACGTCGTCGTGTTGCACTTTGTAGACTATTACTTCAAGAACCAGATGTATTACTATTAGATGAGCCTACCAACCACTTGGATGCCGAATCTGTACATTGGTTAGAGCATCACTTAGCACAATACAAAGGAACAGTAATCGCAGTAACTCACGATAGATACTTTTTAGATAATGTTGCTGGATGGATTTTAGAACTTGATAGAGGAGAAGGTATTCCTTGGAAAGGGAATTACTCGTCATGGTTAGATCAAAAATCTAAACGTATGGCTCAAGAAAGTAAGACTGCTTCAAAACGCCAAAAGACATTAGAACGTGAGTTAGAATGGGTACGTCAAGGAGCTAAAGGACGTCAATCTAAACAAAAAGCACGTTTGAATAACTACGATAAATTAATGAGTCAAGATCAAAAGCAGCTTGATGAAAAACTAGAAATCTACATACCTAATGGTCCTCGTTTAGGGACTAATGTTATTGAAGCCATAGGTGTTAGTAAAGGTTATGATGATAAATTATTGTACGAAGATTTAAATTTCAATTTGCCACAAGCAGGTATTGTAGGAGTTATTGGACCTAATGGTGCGGGTAAAACTACTATTTTCCGCATGATTATGGGAGAAGAAACTCCAGATAAAGGTGAGTTTAAAGTTGGTGAAACAGCTAAACTGGCTTATGTTGATCAAAAACATTCTAATATAGATCCTGAAAAGTCAATCTGGCAAAACTTTAGTGATGAGCAAGAGATGGTGATGATGGGAGGAAAGCAAGTGAATTCAAGAGCGTATTTAAGTCGCTTTAATTTCTCTGGTAGCGAACAAAACAAAGCTGTTAAATTGTTATCTGGAGGTGAGCGTAACCGTTTACATTTAGCCATGACTCTTAAAGAAGAAGGTAATGTATTACTTTTAGATGAACCTACTAATGATCTTGATGTTAATACATTAAGAGCTTTAGAAGAAGGTTTAGAGAACTTTGCTGGTTGTGCAGTAGTTATTTCTCACGACAGATGGTTTTTAGATCGTATTTGTACACACATCTTAGCTTTTGAAGGTGATAGTCAAGTCTATTTCTTTGAAGGTAGTTTCTCAGATTATGAAGAGAATAAGAAAAAACGTTTGGGTGGAGATTTAATGCCGAAGCGAATTAAATATAAAAAATTGGTGAGATAATCTAAGTAATAGATCTATCAAACCAAAAGTAGATTACAATAAAAAGAGCCAGCATTTGCTGGCTCTTTTTATTGTTTATGTATTTGTTTCTTAAGATTTTCGTTTTCTTTCTTCAGCTTTTGAACTTTATAAAGATTCAATGCCAACAAAATTATAATAGTAATTAATGCTATGGCTAAGATTGTTGTCATCTTTGATAGACTTTCATCCATAAGAATCTCTTCGTTCATACCACTAGTTGTTATTATCGTACAAATGACTTTCAGTGAAATCTTGATAATTCTTATCTACATCAGTTTTATAAAAACTGTTATCTAACAATTTTTTGTTTTCTGCTTTCAATTTGTACATCTTAATAATTGCAACAGCAATAAATACTAAGAATATAGAAGCTGTGACGATGAGAACAATGGTGAGTTGCATCGTGCTTACAAGTGAAATATTTGAGTTATAAGTAATTAGCATTGTGCTAGGTTTAAAATGATTTGGAATTCAAATGTACAAAATATATTAGAACAAATGCACTTTATCTGAAAAAAATCACACTTTATCGGTAAAACTTATGAACATTCTTACGCAAATAGTTAATAAGTCTATTGTTTATACCATTCTAATTGAACGACTTTAATACTTTCATCTCCTTGATTTACAAGTGTTTTGAAGTTTTCTACGTCACTAAAACCTTCTGTTCCTCTATAATGATAAGGATAAACCTGCTTTGGTTTAAACTCTAATACAGCATTAACAGCACTTTCAACAGTCATAGTGTATGGTAAATTCATACAAACAAAAGCTTTATCAATATTCTCTAGAGCTCTCATTTCTGGTATATCTTCTGTATCACCAGAAATATAGATACGTTCGTCATTAATTGTTAAGACATAACCATTTCCTCGTCCTTTTGAATGAAATTTAAGAGCTTCTTCACGCAAGTTATACATTGGGATAGCTTCAAATGAATGTCCGTTTATCGTAATAGAATCACCATTATTTAGAGTTACAGAAGTTCCTAATTTTAAACCCTTCGGAAATTTATCAACTACAGCTTTAGGAGCAATTACAGTAGTATTAGATAGATCTAATGCTGTTAAGGTTTCAAAATCCATATGATCTCCATGAATATCTGTGATGAGGACAATTTCTGGAGCAGAAAGACCATTAAAAGCTTCAGGTCCTCCTGTTGGATCAACATAAATATCGTAATTATCATAAGATAACACCATAGTAGCATGTGTTATTGGGTTTATAATTAGTTTTTTTTCTTCTGTAGATGTTTCAGCAATTAAATCCTTTGTACTAGTTCCTATGCTATCTGTTGATTGTTTTTTTGCATCTATTTTACAAGATGAAATTGTTAAACACAACGATAGCAATAGTAAATACGAATATTTCATAATCTATATATTTTAAGAATCTAAAGGTAATAACAATTGATTTACGAAAATAGTTTGTAACAAAACATTACCTTTTACTACATATATTTTAGGTAGTTTATGTTTATAAAATCAGATTTTTTAACGAAATTGCTAGTCCTAAATATTGTTCAACTTTAATACACAACATAAATATGTCTGATGATTTTGATTTATTAGAAACAAGTTCCAACGAAAAAACTGAAAAAGTAGATGTTAATTGGGGGAAAGCTATTGACCAAATGAAGTCAAAGCTTGCTCAAGAAGATGATCCAGAGAGTCGTCAAAAAATCTTAAATGCTACATTAGACAATGTTGTTGATATGGCAGAGAAAGATCGTTCTACATTATTAGATGCGATTAAAGATTTGACAGATTATCAAGATGAGGTTGGAATTATGTTTGAAGGTTTCTCTGCATTAAACGCAGGTGAGCAAAAAATCATTGATGACGCTATCAAACGTTTAGAGCGTGCAAAAGTAGAATTGGAAGACGCTAATGCAAAGCCAGATACATTTTGGAATAACCTTTTTGGAAGAAAAGGAAAAATTAAAACAGCAGAACAAGAGCTGAAAGATGCTCAAAAAGTTCGTGATGCAGCAGATAATGAAGCAAAAGCTATGTTTCAGCAACGTATTGAAACGGCAGATGTACAAACACTCTTAAATGAGTTGTCTTTTAAAAGTCAGGCAGCTGTTAAGCGCTTAAAAGATAGAGAAATTGAAATTAAAGAAGTTGAAGAAAGTTTAAAGACTGCAATCGTAGAAGCGAGTAATAATCATACTAAGGCGCTTCAAAAGAAGAAAGAAGTCGAAGATAAACTAGAAGAACAATATGCACTGCTTAAACAAGCACGTCAAGCTTTAGAAGAAGTTGCAGATAAGCAATCCACAGAATATTCTGAAGCCTTAAGTAAAGTCACAACATTAGAACAAAAAGTAGAAGAGTTAGAAGGTCTTAAAAATGCTTATACAACCCTTGCTGCTTCAAAAGATAGTTTTGTACACAAGCATAATTTAACGATCAAAGTATTAACATCATTACGTAGTAACTTACAAACACATCGTGCAAAATTAAAGAGTGATACAGATGAGCGTCTTAAATATTATGATGGTTATATCGTGGCTTTAAAAGCACGTACAGATCAAGAATTTGCAGCTATTTTAGAACATTTAGGTGTTAAGACAGATGAGCATATTGGTGAAACATTAGCATCAATGCATACTGCAAGTGCTAAAGCACGTCAGGAAATGATGGATAATATTCCAGTTCATGAGAAAGTGATGCAAGGTGTTTATGGTAGTTATGCAGAGGCTTTACAAGAAATTCGTGAAAAAGATAAGTCTATTCAAAAGAATTTTGCTGAGCGTTATGGTATCGATATGAAAGAAATTTTTGAAGATTACTATGCTGCAGATGCTAACGCACCTTCAGGAGATGGAGGAGAAGAACCAGAAGGAGAACCAAAGCCAGAATCTAACGACGACGATTTATTAGGATAATTTAATGATAGCTTAACCTAATTGTGCTAATGGCAAAATTAGGTTAAGCTATAAGCAGTCGCTCGTCTTTGACGAGATTCAACAAACGCCTAAGTCAATTACTTACTCAAACTAAAAATAAACAGTTATGAAAAAAACAATACTTTTTTCCATTACGGTAATTTTGGTATCGGTAATAGCAATCCTATTTATAAAAGATTCTAATGATCATCATGAATGTTCTCAAATTCAAGAGATCAAGACTTCAGATAGCGGAACAACTGTAGTAACAACGAATACACACGTTTGTAAAGAGAAGTTCAATTTTTAAATTAAAGATTTCAATTCTAAAAATGATTGTAACACCATTAGATTCTGCAATATTAGACTCCAAAGAGCAGTATGTGTTTTACCACAAAATGGTAGACTTTGCACTTAAAGAGCTCATTGTAGCTGTACAACAAAAGCAAATTTTAGAGAAAACGGAGATCTTATTGTTTAAGCAATATTCAGATTTACTCTTGTATTCTATAGAAGCTATGCGTGTGAAGTACATGTATGATGATGAAGAAAATATGAAGGTAGATTTGACAGACTCTGGTTTTCCAAATTATTTGGAGTTTCGATATCTGTTTAATGATTTAGAATTACGTGATGACTATTTAGGTAGGCTTACTAATGTTGATGTATTAAAAGACGAATTCTTAGATACTTTATTGCGAAAGAAAGAACCAATTACTAAACGCAAATTATTTCAAGCGTCATCTATTGTTTATTATACATCTGCTAAAAAAGAATACATATTCAATCGTTTTGTACAAGGCAAAATTATAGAAGCACCTCAAGGTTCTTCTGGAGAGTTTATGGTAAGTTGGAGTTTTTACGATGTGTCACATAATAGACCATTTATTTGCTACATGTATTTTGATTATGATGGAAGCCCTTTAAAAGACAGAGATGAAATTTACTACGCTTTAAAAACGGTTGCTGATAGAGAAATGACTCTAGATATAATGGCTTATGGGATTGACAAACGTATCCCTAAACTATTTCCTAAGCTTATAAAACGTGTAGATTTAGGACCTATACATAATGTATTCGCTAAAGACGAGAATAAAGTAACACATGCTGTTTTACAAGGTATTGCAGAAAAAGCAATACCATTAGAATCGTATGCTATCTCTTTTAAGATTGACGAAGTCAAATCAAAAAGCGAATTTAAAGAAGGTAGTTTTTTTAGCAAACAAACCTTTCAAAAGTGGGATGCTATATTTAGGCAACGATACGTTTTTGCACCACATAGAATCATACAATTACTATATAATAAAACACCTGAGATTATGAATAAATTAGCGAAAGCGCCTATTCAAATTGCTGATCTCAAGATTAATAAAAAATAATAACATACAGTTTTAGATAAAGAAAACAGAACAGATTAAGTGTCTGTTTACTACAGAAGAGACTGAAGACTATAAAATATGGAACACAACTCAACATTTCCTATAAAACAAAATGAACTAGATATGCTTCGTGATGAAGCAACATCTTATATAAAAAGTATCCAATGGGAGCAAGGTCAGAGAGCAAAGAACAAAGATAAAGACGCCAAAGATGAGTCTATACTATTGTATTTATCTCGCGCTAAAGGAAATGGAGGGACCGATGTTACATCTGTATCAAAAACTATTTTAGAGCTTAAAAAACGATTACTACCAGAGTCTATCGCCATTCCAATTCATTTAAATCAAACACTTTATGCGGTTCAAGAAGGCATCACTTTAGGAATTTGGATAAAAGACAGTTTCTATGATTCTTCAGGTTTATCTAGTTTATCTGAAAACAGATCAGCTTTAGATAATTCTGGAAAACGCGAATATGAAAGTAAAATGCAAACAAGCACAGCATTTATGTTGTTTGCCATGTCTTATAAAATATTACATGACTTAAAAACGGTTGCTTCAGATGATTTAAGCGTCATGAAAAACAAATTTGCAGGAATTCCTGAGGTGTCTTTAATGTCGCCATTAAAAGGAATCTCATGTGCGTTGTTTTATTATGATAAATATTTAGGACATCCAGAAATCATCAAAACAGATAAGGATGTTATTGATTTTACAGTGGTGTATTTTGAAGCGCTAATTGCTGAAATTCAAATGCGTAAGAGTAGTTTGGAGTACACAGAGACTATTGGAGATAGAACCTATAAATTAGAAAACTCAGAATTTGCAGTTGCAGGTTGGGATAACGTTTTTCAAGGCACAGCAAAAAGTGTAGAATTTAATAAAATACAGTTTGAACAAATTGTAGGTAACAGAGATGCAAAGCATTTTGCTCGTCGTTTAACTGAGCGTATGTTAAGCTACGATTTTGAAGCTAAGAAGAATCCGTTTCAAGAACTAGGTGGTTTTATGCCAGTATTTATGGGCTACGGAATTCCGGGAACTGGAAAAAGTATGTTGATTGCTGCTATAGCAACCCGATTAAAAGAACATTCAGATAATTTAGATATTCCATTTTTGTTTCACCCAATGCCAGACACGTTGATTTCAACCTTTCAAGGTGGTTCTGCAGAAAAAATGGTAGATTGGATGAAGCCTTTAGGAGATCCAAGTAAATTAATTTTTGCTCCAATAGATGATGCCGAAAACAATTTGCAAGAACGTACAGCTCAGGGAGTTTCTGCAGGTGTAAAAGAAGTAATAGGCGTGTTTTTGAGATATACAGAAGGTGCTTATGCAGTTAATTACGGTAATAGTTCTATTGGGTTATTCACTAATTTACCAGAGATGCTAGATAAAGCAGTTATATCTAGAGTACAAGGACGTTTTAAAATTGATGGTGCTCGTACAGAGCATGATTTTTTAGATCAAGATCATTTATGGTGGAGAAAACTAGATAGTACAATGCCAGATTTTGTTAATATGCAAGGTCCAAATGATTACACATACCTGCAAGATCAAGGTTTAGCGAAGAACATGGGTGAGATTTTTAATGTGTCTGATAAACCAACTGAGGAGCGTGTTTTAGATGCGTATGACAAAATAGAGAAGCAGTTTAAATCTACAGATCACTTGTTTTATGCTAATTTGTATAAAGAGATTCAAAAGATATTTCCATTCTTCTCATCTCGTGATGTAAGAAACATACAGAGTGCAGTATCATTGCGTTTAACAGATTTTGATTTAGAACAAGACTGGTTTGAAAACCCTGAAAGCTATTTCAAGAAAGATTATGAAACGAAGTTTAATATGCTTCAGGAGTTAATGCGAGGAAATATGAAAGGATTAGATTTTTCTGAAATTCGCCGACAAGAAGTTGTTCGTTATTTAGATAACGTAGCTACTATTGCAGATACCGATTTCAAGCGAAAAGTAGATTCTAGAATAAATCAATTGAATATAGAAACCGAAGCCAGAGAGCAGTTTGGGAATAGAGATTAATGAAAAATGATGACTTAAATACAATTATCGAGATTTTAGAATTAAACAGTTCTGAAGAAAAAGGATATATTGATTTAGATTATGATCCTATTGAAAATAATGCAGACGAGTTATCATCATGTATACGTTCAAATAAAGATGGTTTGTTATTATTCGCTAAAGAATTATTAATAGGTTTTAGAAAAATTAATGACTCTAAAAATGAAATTGATTTAATAAAAATTGATGGAGGAGATTGGTTTGGACATGATATAAAGGATTCAGTTTCTTTAATTAAACCAATTTATAAAATGAGAGATGATATTGAAATCTCTAAACCATATATAGAAAAATGGAGCGATAAATTAGTTCCTTACCTTCTTATGTTTGGGCTTCTATTATTCATAATTGGAGTTCTTGGGGGAATTTTTCAAATAATTGGTTGGTCAAAAAATTAATAAGATTACCGCTCATACGGAAACAAGATGCAAAAACTAAAAGCAGCAAATTTATATAGAAGTGAATTAATTCCCGTGAGTGGTAAGTTAGTTGAGCGTTATAATAAATGCCTTAAAAAGTTAGGCTTTACTGAGACTAAGCTCACTCATTTTCATATTGATGGTATTGGCTGGAGTCCAGAAGTAGCAGAAGAAAAAAAGGACGGAAACTACCTGTGTAATGGCGAATCAAATCCACATGGCATTATCATATCTCCTCTACAAAATAAAAAACCTGTGTATATACCATATCATACATTTGATAGGGAAATGATGCAGTCTGTATTTAAGGTTCATGGTGAGAAGATTAATGATATTACAAGAGATTCTGCTATTTGTATTGATTTTGATCAAAGCATCGATGCTTTTTATGAACCTTTAGATGTGCTTAGATATCAAATTGTTACGATTAAGTTTCATCTTATTGATAATCTAGATAATGTAAGAGATGAACAATTAGAGCTTATTGAAAAGTTTAAGACTGGTAATAATTTTATAGATGAAGATCTTCATAATCAATTGCTTGAATCTGCCACAAAATATGGTGATTTACGTGAGCGTGATTTGAATTTAAGGTCTGTTAATTATGTGACAGATTCATTCTATACAAAATCGTTTGGAGGTGTTTATGTCTTGCGTGATTTCATTTCACCAATTGTAGTATTTGAAGAGATGAAATGGTATAAAGAAGCCATTAAAGATACAGTTCATGATGTTATGATTTTTCATATTTCACAACCTGAATTGATGGAAAAACTTCGAGACCATATTATAATCGCTTATGATTTGGAAGATATTGTAAATACCAAGCGCTATGAACGTATCAAAAAATTTGAGTTCTCTCAATATTTAAAAGATACGCAACATCCTATAAGAGATATTCTCAATGATCCTTTATTGTTTAAAAGTTACTTAAACAAGGTCGATATTGATACGCGTAAAAAGGTCATGAGTGTAGAGCGTTATTTAGAAAAAATTGAAACTAGTAATCAATATAAAATATCAGATATCGTTGATGATGGTTTGTTTGAAGCTATGCATGAACCACATTCGAGCTTACATCCAAATCATCAAGACTTAATCTGGAAATTACTCGTTAACATTGCACCAAAAGATGTTTTATTCTTGTATTGGTATGATAAAGAAGAATTTTATAAGCAATATACAACTTGGGATGATTCTTTAAAAGACTGGGTGATAGAGACAATTAGTAACAATATTTAATAAAATTAGACTAACTTTATAAAGCATCATCAAAACCAACAACTATGGGAATAGAATTAGTAATATTTATAGCAGCAATACTATTTGGAATTTTTCTATACTGGAGAGAATCCAACAGTAATGGCATATATCGTTTTATAAATAAAATATTGAATAGCAAAGAATTGCAGATGGCTCCAAATAGTAAAAAGGGGTTTATCTACCAACAATCTTTTATTCCAAGACTTCTTTTTGTAGTCGCTTTAGTTTTAATTGCAGCTTTAGTTGTAGAGTTTTTAACACCAATTTCTGTTTTTGGGAGCTATAATGGTATTTCTGCATTTGCCTCTTTTGCAGTAGGAACCTTATTGGGAACATATTTAGCTAATATGGTATTAAAGTCTGGACAAGTTATCGAAGCACAAAGTGAATCTCTAGAAGATAAGTTTGAAACAGCAGTTGAAAAAGGTAAAGATTTCATAGAGGATTTAAAAACCAGAGATGCTAAGGAGATTGAAGACGTTACAGAAGATATCAATGCAGAACCTATGCCAAAAGTTGATGAGAAATCTGCACGTGACCGATTGAAAGATAAGGGTCTAATGTAACAGAGACTGTAATCTTAAATTAATTTAAGTATCTCATTATAAGTCATTAAGATTAATACAATAAATTGCCACAGCACGCTAAAAAGCGTAACTAGCAATGACAACACTAAATTATGATCAAATCATACTGGAACAAAGGAGCAAAGCAAAAATTCATAACCATTTTTTTAGGTTTAATTCTACTCATAGCATTATTTGCATTTAGAGATGATTATCAACCTGGATTATTATTTCTTCGGAAATATATCTTCATTATTCTATTAAGTTTAGTCGTATTGTTTTTTGGACTTAGAAAATTTAGAAGCTCAGCAAGTACAGGCAAGCGCTTAGGAACTCTCGCTTTACTTTTAGTGTTTTTTGGGTTAATCTATGTTGCAGGATGGCATTTTAAGATGTATGATTACATGCGAACATACAATGTGTTCAATGACTTAAATAAAGTTGAGATTAACGAATTGCCATTAACTCGCAACGAACGTATCCAGCCGCTTCAAAACATTTTTACAATGGCTAATGAAAGTGTAGGCGAAACCAAAGATGTATCTCTACCGCATTTAGTTCGTATTGAAGATGAAAATAAATGGACGATGGCTATTCAACCATCAGAGAATTATACATTCCAACAAATTAGTGATAATACAGAAGAAGTGTTTGCAGTGTCAAGTACAACACCGTTTCCTCGTTTTTCTAATGAAAATAGAATTCCGGTAACCTTTTCAATAGGTGAAACTTTAAAGTTTAGCCGTAATACATACAATGCAGTTGTGCAGCGTTTTAATCCCTGGATGCTTATTAATTATGAGCCAAGCGATACATTTTATATGAAAAATGATTCAGGAGAATGGGTGCAAGTCGTGAGTTTAATTAAGTGGAAAGGTTTTTTCTTCCCTTATCCAAGTTTTGGAGGTGTTATGGTTATCGAAAATGGTGAGCATGATATGAACGATTATATGGAGCGAATCACCATAGGAAAAGGAACCTTTATCTCTCCAGATGAGATGAAGAATTACCCTTACTTAACCAAACAAAATACACTAGCAGAAAAAGTATCTCGACTACAAGCTGAATCTTTAAAGTTTCTTGGTGGATTTAGTGATCCATTACCATGGAATATGTTGACAGCGGTTAAAATACCAAAGATGTCTAAAGATCAAAACCAACAACCTTACGTAACCGATTTTGATTTTGCAGGTTCAGAGAGTGATGCTTATACTGGTTTGTACCATTGGTTTGGATTAGAGCCAATAGGTGATGAACGTACCAGTTTGAGTTATAGTGTTTTTGTGCCAGCAGATGGACTTGATAAAATTTATTATTATGATCATGCCTCAAAAAAGCAAGGATATGCAGGTGTTTCTGCAATGCCTCAAAAAGTAAAAGAGTCTAAAAAAGAAATCGATTGGACGGCGAATACACCAGTAGAATTTAGACCGTATATTAAAGAGATAGCAGGTAGAAAACGTATGTTCTTTTTAGGAACAATTTCTGCAATTAGTGATTCTGATGCAAAGCAATTTGATGGATCAGCAACACCAGATCTCGTTTTAGTTGATAGTGAGTATCGCGACGTAATTTGGATTGATGTTAAACATCCTAGTACTTGGGATGAAGAAGTTTATAACCAATTAGGAGAAGCTTGGAGAGCAAGTGAAGGGATTGGTTATTATTACGAAAAAGAAATCACAGATAACGATTTACAACAGATGGTAGATTCTTTAACAGTAATCCCAAAAGAGGCTAAAAACACACCAGAAATTGAAGCTTTGCAACGTAAATTAGATTCTTTGAAGGCTTTGAATGATAATTAAAATTCATGAAATTTAGATTAATTTCTGTTCTGTATGTTTTCTTGTTTCTTATGCTCATTGCTGCAGGATCGAATGCTATATCTTTATTTGTTGAAACTTTTGAAGGAATAGATTTTAATTTTGATTTTACTTCAAGTAATCATATTATAATTACTTTTTCAATCTTTAGAACATCATTACCTGTTATTCTTTCTTTAGTCGGTCTTTTCTTTAGAAATAGATTTGGATGGTTTTTAATCACTCAGTATTTCTATTTTATTTTATTCAATCTCATTTTTACATTTTATGATGATATAGTTAATGATGAATGGGTTAATGATATTAGATATTTTTTAATCCTTATTTTCTTTCTGTTAGTCAACCTTGGATTACTTTTTATTGTAAATCATCATAAGATTTTCAGTAAAGAATTTCATAATGATCTAAAGCTTAAATCAAAATATAATTTGATATCTGCTATAATTGGATTTGGAATTAGTTTGATTTTTTTAGTGTTGAAAAATTAGATATTTGTTATCTCAGCGATATAAGGACTCTCATTAGAAATAAACTCTAAATTTCGTAACAAAACCCATGATTATCAGACTTATAAGTAAAGTCTATTATGGGAGGATATATGGGATTTGGTATGGCAGCTTGGATTTATAAACAAGGTCCAAGAAAACCGTTTTCGAAAAGAAAGCGAAGACCAACGTGCAATACGCTTTCTACTTACGATCGCGTATTTAAACTTCAGCCTTCAAAAAAATCGAGTAACCTTTATATTGTTTTTAGCTTATTCTTAATTGGGTTAGTGACGATTGGTTTGTATTATAAAATTCCTCAATTTGAAGACTATCAAAACAACTGGGCCATACAAAAGCAAGAACGTATAGACCGAAACAATACATTTGCATTTAACTTTTTAATAAAATCAGGTACAAGTAGATTGACATCTAATAATCTAAAAGGTGCACATTCAGAGTTTAAACTGGCTTATGCAATTTATCCCAATGATGAAACTGTTAATCAATTATTGATTGAAACCTTAGTAGGGTTGTGTGAAAATGAGAATGACTACTGCAAAGAGTTGGATGCTGTTTTAACTAATTCTCTATGAGCTTCTTAGTCATAACTGTAAATTACAACGTTAGCTCCATCTTAATATCACTACGCTTATAAGGAGAATCTTTTTCTAATTCTAACTCAATGAATCCAAATTTTCTATAGATATAAATAGCATTCTCTAATTTGGTAGCAGAGTAGAGCATGAGTGATTTAAAGTTGTTTTCTTTAGCAAAATCAATACAGTATTGCAGGAGCTGTTGTCCGATTTTTTGTCCACGTTGATTAGGCAAAACAGACATTTTAGTGAGCTCAAAAACGAAGGGCTCATCGGTTGGCATTAAAGCGACAGTTCCTAAAACGATGTCTTTAGATTTTATAAAAAATATATAACCACCTTTATTAATGATATACTTTTCTGGCTTACTAAGTACTTCTTCATCATAAGGCTCAACATAGAAATAGGTTTGTAGCCATTCTATATTTAAATCATAGAAGTCTTTTGCGTAAGCATTATCAAAAGGAATGATTTCAAATGTTTTCATGTGCTCTAATAAAATCTGTTATGAGGTATGAAATGAGTTTTCCAACCTGTGTTTCGGTTTCTGGAGTAGGTGCAGCTTCACAGATATGTAAATAGGATACGTCTTTTTGTTTTCCAAAGTGATTAACAAAAGCTCTGGCTTTATTTACAGCAAAACCGCTAGGAGTCATTGCACTACTTGGGATGTTTTGTATGGCATCACAATCTATTTCTAGCCCAAATTGTCTTGTAGAGACGTGTTCTAAGGCACGATCCATTTCTGCATCAAAAGAGGTTTCTCTTCGCACCATCATACTCTCAAACGTATTGTATTTAATCGTTTTTAGTTTTTTTATGGTTCTAAAAATAGTGTCAGACGTATAGTTTTCGTGCAGACCAAAAATGAAATAGTTTTTTAAAAACCCTTCAGCAAAGGCATAGCTAAACCCGTTACCACTATGACGACCTTCTTCAGCTCTAAAATCGTGATGTGCGTCAAAATTTATAGCGTTTATAGGTTTTTTAAGCGCTAATGATGTGCCTTTAATATTTCCGTAGGCATTATTATGACCACCACCAATACTAATTGGGATTTTACCTGCGCTAACAATTTGTGAGACTAAATAAGAGACAGATTCATCAATTGCTGTTACTTTTTTGCGTGCTTTTGCAATGTCTTTCTTCTTATTAGGATCTAATTTTTTTAGTTGCTCTTGATACTTCGGAAATTCTAAACATCCCAAAATCGCTATTTTTTTAGCATGAGTATGTGTATTACTTTGGATGTTTAACAAAATTTTAATCGTAGCGTCCCAAGCACTTGAAGTCCCCATATTACCGTGATTAGCGAATACGCCAACATCTTCTTTAATACCAAAAACAACATAGGTAACGTCCAATTTTAACAATTGCTCGTATATATCCTTGTAGTTGGGAATTAAAATAATATGTTCTCCTAGTTTAGTTTCTTTAGGACGTTTATTCAGAAGTAATTTTAATTCTGAAGATGTAAAAAGTTTTAAATGATCCATTAACAAAATTGTTTAATTTTGGCGTAATAAAAGTACAGTTTTTTTATTTTCAACTTCAATAACTATTAACTAAAATTGAAAGATTAAATTTTTTAAATAATTTAAACAAAAAGTAACTTATGGAAAATTCAAACAGTAAGGGTACAGGATTAAAAATTGCTTTAGGAATATTACTAGCATTATTTTTAGGTACAGGTTTTTACACATCAAAGCTCTACAACGAGAAAAAAGAAAATGAAGCATCTTTAACTCGTGAAAAGCAACAAGTGATGGCAGATTTGAGTACAATGGCAAAACAATATGATGTTGCTATTGGTGAGAATGAAGTCTCTAATGAGCGTTTAGAAGAAGCGAGAGGTCGTATTCAAGGCTTAATGGATTCATTAAAAATTTCTCAAAACAGCGTGAGTAGTTTATGGAGATACAAAAAGAAATTCATGGCTTTGCAAGAAGAAATGACGGTTCTAATGACAGAAAACGATAACCTTAAAGTAGAAAACTCTTTATTGGCGTCTACTTTAGATAGTACAACTGTTCAATTAGCAGAGCGTACTGTTTTCACAGATTCTTTATTAGTACAAAACACACAATTAGCAGAAGTTGTTGAAAACGCAGCAGTATTACAAACAACAGATCTTAAAGGATTTGGAGTTATTGAGAGAAGCTCTGGCAAATTAATACCAACAGAACGCGCTAGACGTAGTGATAAAATTAGAGTATGCTACACGGTTGCTAAAAACAGATTAGTAGGTTCTGGTGATAAAGAATTATATGTTCAAGTTTTAGATCCTTTAAACAACGTATTAGGTTCTAACGAACAAATACAATTTGATGACACCGTTTTAAATTATAGCTTAATTAGTAAGTTTAATTATGAAAACAGAAACTTAAATATTTGTGAGTTTGTTGCTCCAAATGATGAGTTTGAAAAAGGACGTTACGTTGTAAATGTATTTAACGATAAGGAATTAATTTCTTCTTCAGAATTTACATTGAGATAAATACAATATAGTTTAGGTTAGAAAAATCCGGAAGTTCAATTGGGCTTTCGGATTTTTTTTTGTTTTATTTGGAAAGTTGAGCAATACATAATTCTCTCACTTTCCATAGTTCATCAAAGGTCAACGGTATATTTTCTTTAATTATCCATGACTTTAAGAATGTTTGGTGCAGGTTTACTTTGTACTCACCAATGTGCTCTGGTAAGATGAATTCTTCATGTAATAAAGATTGAGCAAAAGCAGGTAGCTCATTATGACTATCATTAAAGGTGATGTCTTTTATGGTATCACTGACTTTTAAATAGCAATGCGCTTCTGGGATATAGTCTAGTTGATAGCGGTCTAAAACGGCACTTATTTTTGGTGTATTGTCTCTATTCATTTTAAAGATACCCAAGCATAGTTTTAAATCCTCAGTATTGTTTTCTATAGCGACAGCTTTCAAAAATGCGTGTTTCGTAGAACAAGTTCCTTTGTTTTCTTTTAGGACTAATTTGTAATTACTTCTGTTAGAGTTTCGACCATAGGGTAATTGTTTCATGTAGTTATAAACAGCATCAAAATCTGTTAAGCCTAGTGAAACACATTGTTTAGAAAGCGATTCCTTTTGAGATAGTTTAAAATTTTTCACCATTAATTATAACTGTTTCAATTGCATTATCACCAAATGCGTAAGGCAAGTGGTAGTAGCTAGGTAATTTTTTAGTAATCATTAAATTTGCTTTTTTACCTCTGCAAATACTTCCGTAGCGATTTGAAATACCCATAGCATAAGCACCATTAATGGTTGCAGCATTTATAGTTTCTTCTGGAGTGAGTTTCATTTTTATGCATGCAGTAGAGACGACAAAGTTCATGTTTCCGCTAGGTGTAGACCCTGGATTGTAGTCTGTAGCTAAAGCCAACGGTAAACCTGCATCTATAATTGCTCTTCCAGGTGTATATGGAATACTCAAGAAATAGGAGCAAGAAGGAAGCGCTACAGGCATCGTATGAGATTTTTGTAAAGCAGTAATATCATCGCTATTAAGTTCTTCTAAATGATCTACAGAAAGTGCATTATATTTTACACCAAGTGCAACACCTCCAAAGGCATTAAATTGATTGACATGTATTTTTGGAGTCATGCCATGCTCAATCCCTGCTTTTAAAACACGCTCTGTATCTTCTAAGTCAAAATAACCTTTCTCACAAAAAACATCAATATAGTCTGCTAGATGTTCTTTAGCAACTGCAGGAATCATCTCGTTAACTACCAAATCAATAAAACCACTTTTATTACCCTTAAACGCTTTTGGAATGGCATGTGCTGCCAGTAATGTTGGTTTAACACTAATTGGGAAATCATGTTTTAATCGTTTGATCACACGAAGCATTTTCAATTCGGCTTCAATGGTAAGTCCGTAACCTGATTTTATTTCTATAGCTCCCGTACCTAGTTTTATAACTTCGGTTAGTCGCTTAGAGGCTTGGTTGTATAAATCATCTTCTGATGTGTTCTGTAATGTTTCTGCAGAATTTAAAATCCCACCACCACGATTGGCAATATCTTCATAAGACAGGCCATTAATACGGTCTACAAATTCTTGAGTTCTATCTCCTGCATAAACGATATGCGTATGAGAATCACACCAAGTAGGTAATACAATTTTATCAGTTGCATCAATGACTTCATCTGCTTCAATACCATTACAGTCGGCCATAGGACCATATTCTACTATAGTATCATGCTCAATAAAAACATAGGCGTTTTTTAGCGTCGGTAAGATTTTCATGTCTTGACCTTTAACTATAGTAACGTTTGTTTCTCTGACTTGTAGTAATTCTTTGATATTGGTTATTAATAAAGACATGTGTTGTTTTTGTAATTCAATTAGAGTTATAAAGATATAAATCTTTGATATAAAAAAAGCTGTCTTTTTTACAAAGACAGCTTTTTAATATATAAGTATGTTTGATTACTCTTTTACAAACTTGTAAGTCGTATTCGTGTTTTCAAATTTAATGATATAAAGACCACTGTTTAATGCCGAAATATCTAAACTTCCATTGTGTTCTATTGAAGTACTAAGGACAGATTTACCTAAGATGTCATAAACTTCAAGGTTTAAAATTTCCGAAGTAACACCTTTAAAATTCAATACATTTTTTGCTGGGTTAGGGAAGATGCTCAACGTTTCTAAAGTAGCATCATCTGTACTTAACGTTTCTAATAAGTTTTCAAACCAATCTACAGTATCACTTTGATAACCAATAGCAGCAATATCTAAATCACCATCATCATCAAAATCATTTATAGTAATACCATACATTTGATTGCTATTATCAAAGATTAGAGCTTCTGTATTAAAACCACCTGTATCTGTACTTTCAAACCAAATGATAGCATCACTAGTAGTAGCACCATCTGTGATAATCACATCATTAAAAGTATCATTATCTAAATCTGCAACTGCAACAACTGCAGGTCTTGCAATAACTGTAGCATCAGAAATAATAGTTTCTGTAGATGCACCATCTTTTACTTTATCATAATAAGCTACATCACCACCATTTAAATCAGATTTAATAACTTCTAGGGTTCCATCATCATCAACATCTGCAAAGGCAACTACAAATAATGCAAGGTTACCACTATCAACAGTTACAGCATCTTTAATCCAAGATACAGTCATTGTTCCACTTTCTATATATTGATTGTAGTAAATCTCTATTGTTCCGTCTGTTGTTGTGTCTTGAAATCCAACAAGCGCATCTAAATCGCCATCAGCATCAACATCTGCAAAACTTACATTTCCAGGAGATTCTATAGAAGCAATAACTTGCTTAGTACCAAAAGTACCATCACCATTTCCTGCAAACCAAATAGCTTCGTCACCATCAAATGCAGCAACAGAAATATCTAAGTCTCCATCATTATTAATATCTGAAGCAGTCACTTGTCCAGCTCCTGTAACACCAGTTGCTATAACTTGTTCTGCAGCAAAACCACCTGCACCATTATTTGCATATAAAACAACAGTAGCGTCAATATAAGATACTGTAATAATGTCATTTCCATTAATACCATCTACATCAGCAATTGTTATACCTCCAATACCGTTAAGACTACCTGTTGTAGATACTGTTGGTTGTAATGTGAAATTACCAGAACCATCATTGGCATACCATTTAATGTCATCATTTGAAAATCTAAATGTGCCAATAACGATATCAATATCTAAATCACCATCTAAATCACCTGAAGCGATTACATAAGGATCTGCTCCTGTGTTAGGATCAATGTTTTGAAGAGGCTCCCAAACTGTTTGAGAAATTGAAGTAAAGCTTGTTGCAAGTGCAATAGCAAAAAGTAAAGTTCTTTTCATGATGTATTTATTTGTATGCTAATATAGGTAAAAACGTCAATAAATCAACGTTTAATCGATTTTTTTAGCGTTTAAACGTTATTTTAAAGTGCCAACCATGTTCTCTGGTTTTACCCATTCGTCATAATCTTCAGCAGTAACATAGCCTAGATTTATAGCTTCAACCTTTAATGTTGTACCGTTTTTATGAGCTGTATTTGCTATTTCCGCAGCTTTATAATACCCAATTTTAGTATTAAGAGCAGTCACTAACATTAATGAGTTGTTAAGCAATTCTTTAATCACGTCATGATTTGGTTCTATACCAGTAGCACAATGCTCTTCAAAACTTACACAAGCATCACCAATAAGTTGTGCACTCTGTAATACATTGGCAGCCATCATAGGTTTAAACACGTTAAGTTCGTAATGCCCTTGCGTACCACCAACAGTTACAGCAACATCGTTACCCATAACCTGAGCACACACCATTGTTAAGGCTTCACATTGTGTAGGATTTACTTTTCCTGGCATGATAGAACTTCCAGGTTCGTTTGCCGGAATCGTGATTTCTCCAATCCCACTACGAGGACCAGAAGCCATCATTCTAATATCATTTGCAATCTTATTTAATGAGACTGCGATTTGCTTTAAAGCACCATGCGTTTCTACTAAAGCATCATGAGCTGCAAGCGCTTCAAATTTATTATCTGCAGTAATAAATGGTAAACCAGTAAACTTAGCGATGTAATCGGCAACTAATTCACTGTAGCCATCAGGTGTATTTAAACCTGTACCAACAGCAGTGCCGCCTAAAGCTATTTCACTTAAATGTGGAAGCGTGTTTTCTAAAGCCTTCATACCATGATCTAATTGCGATACATAACCAGAAAACTCTTGACCTAATGTTAACGGTGTGGCATCCATTAAATGCGTACGTCCAATTTTAACCACATTTTTAAATGTAATTGATTTTTCGTGTAATGTATTTCTTAATTGAATCACACCAGACATGGTTGTTTCTACAACCTTTTTATATATAGCAATGTGCATTCCTGTTGGAAATGTATCATTAGACGATTGTGATTTATTCACATCATCATTTGGCTGAATCGTCTTTTCTCCTTCACCAATTACTTTTCCAGCAATTTGATGTGCTCTATTGGCAACCACTTCATTAACGTTCATGTTACTTTGCGTACCAGAACCCGTTTGCCAAATCACCAACGGAAACTGATCATCATGCTTTCCTTCTAAAATTTCTTCACAAACCTGAGCAATAAGATCACGTTTTTCACTAGCCAAAACACCAAGATCACAGTTGGTAAACGCTGCAGCTTTTTTAAGGTAAGCAAAGCCATAAACAATTTCTAAAGGCATGGATGCCGCAGCACCAATTTTAAAGTTATTACGAGAACGCTCTGTTTGTGCTCCCCAAAGTTTATCTGAAGGCACATTAACGTTACCCATCGTGTCTTTTTCTATTCTATACTCCATTGTGGATGTTTATTTTAGTTGTCCTGCAAAGTTACGATTTTTGAATTTTAATTTCGTGTCGTTTTAGGATTATTACTTCGGAAATTGGAACCTATTTATTTTGGTCTATGGGATGGAATCAAGATCCTAAATCGGGTATTTCTACGTGTAAATTTTTAATCACTAAAACGTAGTTTTAACAGAAATGATTACAGAACAAAACATCTCAAACCGCATCACCAATTTTCTTAATGAGATTGGCATAGACGTGATTAAAGCAGATATAGCTGAAGACACCTTTTTGCCAGGTTTACAACTCAAAGGGCAAGCCATTTTAGTAGATGATGCAAAATTAAAGTATCCAGGAGATCTATTACATGAAGCTGGTCACATCGCCGTGACACAAAAAGCGTTGAGACCACTAATTGGTACTAAGGCTATAGGAGATGATTGGCCAAGCCAAAGTGATGAGATTGTAGCCATATTATGGTCTTATGCCGCATTACAGCATTTAGAATTAGATCCCAAAATTGTGTTTCATCCAGAGGGTTATAAAAATGCGTCACCTTGGTTTATAGAACAATTTACGAATGGTGTTTATATGGGATTACCATTGTTAGAATGGATGGGTATTTGTGAGACTAATGAATTCCCTAAAATGAAGCGATGGTTACGTTAATAGTTTTAATTTTTAATATACGTTAGTGAACATAATACCAATCCATAACAACAAGTTAAACTGACTTCAAATTTTTTATACTTGATTGTTTATCTTGCCAGGTAAATATTAAAACTTCACATATTAATAGAAGTAAAAAGACCAAATCGAATATGAAAATCATTTTTTCACTAATTATTATACTTTCCTTTTTAAAAGTACAAAGTCAAGAGTACGATAGAGGACGAATTTATCTTAATGACAGTACCTCAAAAAGAGGTTATATAATGCTTAAAAAATCAGGAAAAGTAAAATATAAGCTACATAAGAAATCAAAAGCTACTAAATATGAAAAGTCAGAATATTATGGTGTGGATCTAGATACTGGTCGTAAAAGATACAGGTATGTTACTGATAAAAACAATCCTGAACCAAGACTTTTAAACTATGAACTAGCAGGTAGACTTCCTTTATATAGTAAGGACATAAATGGAGCAAACCAAGTTATGCCCAATGAATCAGGTACTGGAACAAGATTCGTAAATGGGTCATATATAACTACTGTTTATTTTATTAAAGTTAACGATGAACTTATTAGAATAGGAGTAAGGCTAAAAAACAAACACTTAAAATATTTTGAACTTTGTCCAGTGTTATTAAGCAAAATTGAGGCTAATGAATTTAAAAGAGATCAAGTAAAACAAATTGTTGCTTTTTATAACAAAAGCTGTGTGTGGTAATTTATTAACAACCCTGTTAATAAAACTCATATTTACTATTGCAAAACAAATCCCTTTATTATATCTTTGTAGCAACAAAAAATAAGAACATGTTTGATTTTGACCAATATTTAGGATTTTTAGCTTTTTTAAGCATATTAACATTAGGATTCTGGTTGATGATATTTCTCATCACATTTGTAATCCCTTACTGGATTGGTGGATCGCTTATTGAGCGTTTAAATGAAATTAAAGAAGAAAGAAAAGCGAAACGTGCCTAACACGTTTAACTAAACTATAGATATAAAAAAAGGAAACCAAATTGGTTTCCTTTTTTTGTGCTTTTTTTTGATAAAATTGGAGTTCTTCTAACTAGCCTTCAAAATCAAAATTATCACCACCACCAGCATCTCCACGACCTTCACGTTGGCGTTTTTTCTGTTGATTAAAGCGATACGTGAATGTAACGTTAAAACTACGCTGTCTCCATTGAAACTCGCTTTCATTCACAAACGTATCTGTAGTTGCTGTAGATTGGCGCTTTCTAGAATTAAAGACATCTCTAACGTTGACTGCTAAAGACGCTCTGTCTTTTAAGATGTCTTTGCTAAATGCTAAATCTGAAGAGAAAATCCCTTTTCTTACATTTTGAGCATCTTCACTTGGTCCACGATAAAATAAACGTGTTTGCCAATCTATATCTCCTGGTAAGGTATACTTGTTATTGATTCTTGCAAACCAACTAAAGTTATCTGCACCAAAATCTGTGCCTTCATAAATGCCTTCTGTAATCGACTTAAATAGATTTAAGTTGGCGTTGAGGTTCCATTTTTTTGATGGTCTATAGGTTAGCGTAAATTCAAAACCATAACGATCATTAGTTGCCAAGTTGATTGGTGTACGTTGTATGATTGGAACTTCTGTGCCACCTACAACGGTTGTTTGCCCAGTATCTAAAGACACAAAGGTGAACACGTCTGTTGCACGCTGAAAATAGATAGAAGAGTTGAGTGTCATTTTTCCGAAGCGATTCAAATACCCTAAATCAACAGTATTAGAATAACTTGGATCTATATCTGGATTTCCTTGAAATATATTAGTAGCACTACTTCTAGAAGGAAACGGATTGATAAAACGAGAACGTGGTCGTCTAATTCTACGATTATAACCTAAAGTCACACTTTGCTTCTCTGAAATTTCATATCCTAAATTAACAGTAGGGAAGAGGCCTGTGTAATTTTTACGTTGTAAATCATTAGTGGTAACTTGATTAATAGTGATACGAGATTGCTCCATACGTAATCCTAATAAGTACGAGAACTTATCTTTTATTTTACTACCAAATTGAGAGTAAAGTGCATTTACATATTGGCGAAAAACTAAATTATTACTCACATTATCATCAAGAATAAATGTACCATCTTGATTGAATTCTAAGGTGTAATCAGTATCTGTTTCTTCATAATTTCCTCGGAAACCAAATTCAAAATTACTAACCTTACCAATAGGTTTGGTGTAATCTAATTGTAATAACACTTCATCTTGACGTTCTAAGGTTCTCACACGCTCTGCAGCATCACCATCTTGAGCAATAAGAGATTTCTCTTCTTCGGCATTATCTTCATATTGAAAGTCAATGGTTAAGCGATGCTGACTGTCGCCTTTAAATTGCTTATCAAAATTAACAGCGTATTGTCTAGTCGCATCTTTTTCTTCTTCTGGATCTAATCTAATGGATTCGTTGATAAGACCACCATTACTATCTAATTCTCTAATGGTATTAGAGTTATCATTATTTTGATCACTATCACGATATACAAAAGAGGTTGTTACAGATGTCGTTTCATTGATATACCATTCTAAACCAAGATTGGTATTAAACCCTTTTCTTTTTCGGTCAAATTCTCTAAACTCGTCAAAAAATGTGTTAGGATCATCACCATTAAAATATTCGGTACTTGTGTTGGCGTTTCCAGGAGATTCACGATAGCTATATCCTGAAGTATTAAAGAAATTGACATCACCAGTTCTATAATTGATGTTTCCAGAAGCACCTAATTGCGTTGGATCTCCTGCGTTTAAAGTCACAGCACCATTAAGACCTTGTAATTTACTACGACGTAAAATGATATTTAGAATTCCTGCTGTACCTTCTGCATCATAACGAGCCGATGGAGAGGTGATGACTTCTACGCGCTCAATAGATTCTGCAGGTAATTGTCTTAAAGCATCTGTAGAGTTTAAACCCACTAACCCAGAAGGTTTACCATTAATTAGGATAGTTACATTTTCGTTTCCACGGAGGGCAACATTACCTTCAACATCCACAGAAACCGAAGGAACATTATCTAAAACATCACTTACAGTTCCGCCTCTAACGGTTAAATCACGACCTACATTATATATCTTTTTGTCTAACTTGATCTCTACAGTTGTTTTTTCTGCTATAACCTCTACAGCATCTAAAGCTTCTAGATTAAGTGACAATGAGACTGTACCAAGATTAATATCTTTAGTTAACGATTTGTTCTCATACGTTTTGGTTTTATACGACAGGTATTCCACCTTAACATCATAAACACCAGGAGTAATATCTATTTTAAAAACACCTTTAGGGTCTGTAATCCCACCAGTTATTGTTTTATTTTCCTTTTTACTGAAAAACGAAATAGTAGCATATTCTAATGGGTATTTGCCATCAGCATCTAGAACCGTTCCTGACACAGTGATGTCTTGTTGCGCAAAGCCAAAGGCAGAGCATAAAAATGATAATAGTAGTAAATAAGTTGTTTTACGTAACATTCCTAAGTCTTTATTGTTTGTGTGTTTAGATGCACAAAAGTATAATTACTTGTGGGAGGTACTGGTTAATTTTTTGTTAAACAAAACAAAGGTATTCTTAAATAAAAAAAGCACAAAACCAAAGGTAATGTGCTTAGTGAGTTTGTCTTTTTAAGACCTACTATTAGTTCTTTTCTCTCTTGTAGTAAGCTATGATACTTGCTTTTGCAAGCGTATTGTTCCAGAGGTAATACCCAACGACAGCAGGGTTAGTACTTTCGTTTAGTTCAAGTTTGTCTGTTTTTAAAGCATGTACAGTGATGATATATTGATGTATGCCATGGCCTTCTGGAGGACAAGGCCCACCATAGCCATTTGCACCATAATCTGTTATACTTTGAATAGCGCCTTCAGGAGCTAAATTTAATTTAGTATTACCAGCACCAGATACTAATTCGTTAATATTTGATGGAATATCAAATACAACCCAATGCCACCATCCACTTCCTGTTGGTGCATCAGGATCGTACATAGTGATTGCAAAACTTTTTGTGCCTTCCGGAGCATTTTTCCAAGATAGTTGCGGAGATTGATTTTTTCCTGAACAACCAAAACCATCAAATTCTTGAGTAATAGTGGCTTCACCACCTAAATCATTGCTTGATAAAGTAAACGTATTTTGAGCACATAATGTGATTGATACCATTAAGAGCAGTCCTAAAATAAAATTTGATTTTTTCATAGTGTATGTGTTTAATTATAAATACAAAACTATGCCTATATGGAGAAAACGTTGTGTTTGATTTAGGTCAAAAAGTAGTGCTAAAAGTTCAATCTAATTGATATTGCTTTGGTGTCACACCAAATTTAGTCTTAAACGCTTGTATAAAGTTTGAAAGGTTTTCATAACCAATGTCTTCAAAAATATCAGACGGTCTTTGAGATTTAGTCTTTAATAGAAATGCAGAATGCTCAAGCCTTTTGTCTTGAAACCATTTGCTTGGTGAACTATGGAAATGTTTTTCAAATTCTCGCTTAAATTTTGAGACACTCATGTTAGACAAGAACGCAAGCTCTTTAACAGTGAGTTTATTAAGCTTATTTGTGTCTACAATGTCAATGAAACTTTGAAGTTGACTATCTACATTAGAAATTAAAGAAAAAATAAAATCTGACCCTTTAGTTTCTTGTAAATAAATCATTAGCTCTTCAAACTTGACATCTAATAGTCTTGTTTGAATTTCAGGGTTTAGTTTGCTAATGTCAATAAGCCCAGTAACGAATGTTTTTAAAAAACCATCATAGGTAAATGAATGAATAGATTTTTGATTGTAGTGCTCTGAATTTTGAATCTTATGTTTTTGGATGAACTCTATAAGTGATTCATTTGAAAAAAATAATAAAAGACTTCTGTAGTTATGGGCAGTGTTTGGGAGTTTTTCAGTCATTAAACAATGTCCCTTTTTCATTAATAAGAAACTTGAATTCTCAATAGAAACTGAGGTTTTATCTGAAAAAACTTCTTTACGCCCTTCAATTAGAAAACTAAATGTATTTTGTTGTAGAGATACCATTTGTTTAAAGCATTCTTTAGACGTATGATAATCGAATACTTTTAAGGAAGAAGACGTTTTAAGATTTAAATCGTCTGGTAAATTAATTACTTCCATTTTTTTAAATTGTCTATAACTAAATTATAATAAAATTAGTATGAATATAACCGTTAAGATTTATTTCTCTTCTTACGTTTTTTTTCTTTCTTTTTTTTCTTTTTTTCTTCGCTATGATTCCATTTACCTTTGAGAGCGTCCATGATTTTTTCCATTTGCTCTTCGGTAATCATTGCTTTCAAATCTGCGAAATGTGTGTCATCTAATTTTTGAACAAGTGCTTTATGTTCAAATTCTCTTAGGCGAAGTAAATTGATTTTTTTAAACTCTTCAAAGTAAGATTCCATCTGTTGTTTGATGATTTCCTTTTGAAAGTCATCAACTTTTAGTGTTCCAACAAAATCATTGATGTATTCCTTTTTTTTCTTTTCCATCTCTGCCTCATATTTGAGTTTTTGTTTTTCTTCAGCAGCTTGAGAAAAACCGTTGCTAATAAATATAACAGAGCAAAAAATTGAGATAAGTAATGTTTTCATTTTCTAATAATTATATAATGTCTAATATGTTTTGAGATGGACGACCAATCGCAGCTTTCTTGCCATTTATAACAATTGGACGTTCTATTAATTTTGGATGCATAACCATAGCTTTAATGATTTGATTATCTGATAGTGTTTTTCCTTTAAAATCAGATTTCCAAATGGCTTCGTTTTTACGAACTAATTCTATAGGCTTAATGTCTAAAAGTGAAATGATGTTTTTCAATGTGTCTTCAGAAATTGGCTCATCCAGATACTTTATCACTTCAAAATCTTTGCCAGAATTTTCTAAAAGGCTTAAACCTTCTCTAGATTTAGTGCATCTTGGGTTGTGAAGTATTGTAATCATTATGTTTTTTTAAATTATAGTTCGTTTTGATTTTCTTCTTTTTGTCCCATCATCATCAAATATGCTTTTAAAAAAGGTTCAATATCACCATCCATAACAGCGTCTACATTTCCAGTTTCGTGAGCAGAGCGTACATCTTTTACCAATTTGTAAGGGTGCATCACATAGTTTCTAATCTGGCTTCCCCATTCAATCTTCATCTTACCAGCTTCAATATCATCACGCTGTGCTAATTGTTTCTGTAATTCTATTTCGTAAAGTTGAGATTTAAGCATTTGCATTGCACGAGATCTATTATCGTGTTGTGAGCGTGTTTCAGAGCAGGATATTTGTATCCCAGAAGGTTTATGAGTTAACTGTACTTTAGTTTCAACCTTATTAACGTTTTGTCCACCAGCACCACTAGATCGCGCAGTTGTGATTTCTATATCTGCAGGATTGATATCAATTTCTATTGTATCATCCACTAAGGGGTAGACATAAACCGAAGCAAAACTTGTATGACGCTTCGCATTACTATCAAAAGGAGAAATTCTTACCAAACGATGAACACCATTCTCACCTTTAAGCCATCCAAAAGCATAATCACCTTCAATTTCTAAAGTTACCGTTTTTATACCAGCAACATCACCTCCTTGGTAATTGAGCTCTTTGATTTTAAATCCGCTTTTTTCAGCATACATTAAATACATGCGCATGAGCATATTTGCCCAATCACAAGATTCAGTTCCACCAGCACCAGCTGTAATTTGAAGTACAGCACTAAGTGAGTCACCTTCTTCAGATAACATATTTTTGAACTCTAATTTTTCGATTAGCAATAGTGCCTTATCAAATCGACCTTGTACATTTTCTGCAGTGGCTTCATCTTCTTTAAAGAATTCGTAAACAACTTCTAGGTCTTCAACAAGAGTTTGACCTATTTTATAATCTTCAACCCAAGCCTTCTTGGTTCTTAAAGATTTCATTATTAATTCAGCTTGCTTGGAGTCATTCCAAAAGTTAGGATCAAAGGTTTGTTCCTCTTCGTTTGAAATTTCTATTAATTTGGCATCTATGTCAAAGGTAGTGCCTAAGTTTATCGAGGCGTGTATTGAGATCTTTGATTTGATCTGATGTTATCATTATCAATAATTTTCAGTAAAATTAATATTTATATCCTTTAGAAAAAACTAAAACCTAATTATGTTTACTTAGAAGGCGTTGCAATTAATTTTAGATAGCTTTCATGGATTTCTGAAGCAAGCGGAATAAAAGAAACAGTTCTCTTAAAGAGAAACCATTTTTCTTGTCTTACAATATAAGGTTCAAAACCAATACGATAAAATCCTTTGAGGCTACCAATATTGCTTTGTTCTACGAATGCAATTACTCTCTTTATATGCGTATAATACTCTTGATTTAATATGTTGTAGATGGCATTTGGCATAATGCGTAAGCCTCTGTAGTCTAAATGTGTGAAAACACCTTCAATTATGGCTTCGTCTTTTTTTATCATCGGAAAAATTGGACCAAAATACGTTGTTATTTGCTCAAATTGTTCTTGCTTAAAAAACCATTGTCTATATACTGTTATATTATCTTTGATAGTTGCCACATAACAATCAGGTATGTTTTCTTCTACCAAACGTATATGCCTTTGTCCTTCTTTAAGTGAATTAAGATCTGATTGCTCAAAAGGTCTGATTGTAAGATCTAGTTTATAGTCTAAGTTTTTAAGTTGATCTCTTTTAACTTCAACTCCAACAAAATTTTTAGTAGAGTATAGTCGTGTAGATACGTTATCAATAATGGGTTTGATACTGCCACTTTTGAGAAGGTTGAAAATTATTTTTATTCTGTTTAAAAGGGCTTTCAGTATAATTTGATAATTAAATAGTAGCAAATTCACATCTGCAACCATATGGTTCTGTAATAATTAAGACACATTTTATTTTGTATAGTCACTATCACAATTAAGTCAAAAATAAGTAAATTTAAAGTTTTAAGACAACTATGAAAAAATATATACTTGGCACTATCGTGTTTTTCTTTATCCTTAGTGGGTTCTCACAGAAACCAGACATCAAAAAAGTAAAAGATTATAATGGTTTTTTTGACTTTCATTATGAAGAGTCAACAGACAAAATTTATCTAGACGTTGAGGACTTAGATAAAGAGTTTCTATATGTTAATTCTTTAGCAACAGGAGTTGGGTCTAATGATATTGGTTTAGATCGAGGGCAATTGGGTCAAGAGCGATTAGTTACATTTAAAAAAGCGGGTAATAAATTATTATTGATTCAACCTAATTTGCGTTATAGAGCGATTACAGATAACGAATTAGAGAAAAAAAGTATAGAACAGGCATTTGCTCAATCTGTACTTTTTGGTTTTAAAATTATAGAACATAATAATGGCACATATAAAATAGACTTTACACCATTTTTAATGCAAGATGCACATGGTGTTACGAATCGTTTAAAAGGAGAAGGTTCATACAAACTAGATGTAAGTAAAAGTGCTTTATCATTAGATAGAACAAAAGCATTTCCAAAAAATGTAGAATTTGAAGCTTTACTAACCTTTAAAGGGCAAGCTAAAGGCCAAAATATTAGAAGTGTTACACCAACATCGTCTTTGGTAAGCGTCATACAACATCACAGTTTTATAGAATTGCCAGATGATGGGTATCAAAAAAGAGAGTTTGATGTAAGGAGTGGCGCTATTTCTATGTCGTATTTAGATTATGCAACGCCAATCCAAGAACCTATTAGAAAACGATATATTATTCGTCACCGTTTAGAGAAGAAAGATCCAACGGCACAATTAAGCGAAGCAAAAGAACCTATCATTTATTATTTAGATCCAGGTACACCAGAACCAGTTCGCTCTGCATTATTAGAAGGTGCTCGTTGGTGGAACCAAGCTTATGAGTCAATAGGGTTTAAAGATGCATTTCAAGTTAAAATGTTACCAGACAATGCAGATCCTATGGATTGTCGCTACAACGTTATTCAATGGGTACATCGTTCTACTCGTGGTTGGAGTTATGGAGGAAGTGTTGTTGATCCAAGAACAGGGGAAATTATAAAAGGGCATGTGAGTTTAGGGAGTTTGAGAATTCGTCAGGATTTTATGATAGCCCAAGCATTGATGAACAAACCATTTGCAGAGCGTGATGATAATTACCAACCAATGTTAGATATGGCTTTGGCTAGAATTAGACAATTAAGTGCTCACGAAGTTGGTCACACTATTGGGTTTACACATAATTTTGCTGCCAGTGCTAATGGTAGGGCATCTGTTATGGATTATCCGCATCCAACGATTTCTATGACCAATGGAAACATCGACTTTTCAAACGCTTATGCGGTTGGAATAGGTGCTTGGGATAAAGTCACAGTAGCGTATTCATATTCAGAATTTAATGATAATATAAACGAGAAAGATAATTTAAATGCGATTTTGAAATCTGCTGATGATTCAGGTTTGCAATTTATTTCAGATTCAGATGCAAGACCACAAGGAGGAGCACATGCATTTGCGCATCTTTGGGATAACGGTAAAAGTGCTTCAGAGGAATTAGAAAATTTAATGACGGTTAGAGCTCAAGCGATTTCAAATTTTTCAGTGGATAATATTCGTGACGGACAACCATATTCTGTATTAGAAGATGTCTTTGTGCCATTATACTTTTTCCACCGTTTTCAAGTAGAAGGAGCAACGAAGGTTGTTGGCGGATTAGATTATAGTTATGCAGTAAAAGGAGACGGACAAACCATAGTAAAACCGGTTGGTGTCAAAATTCAAAAAGAAACATTAGATCAAATCTTACATACAATTTCTGCGGAAGCGTTAGCTATTCCGAAGTCAACATTAAAACTATTTCCTCCAAGAGCCTATGCTTATGGTAGAACGCGAGAATCTTTCAAAGGTAAAACAGGAGTTGCTTTTGACCCTATGAGTGCAGCAGTGACTGCAAGCGATATGACATTGAAGTTGTTATTAAACCCTCAACGTGCTAATCGTATGATTCAGCAAAAAAGTTTAGATGACAACCAGTTGGGATTAGATGAGATGTTAAAGCAAGTATTAGATGCTTCTTTTGGAAAACGATATGATGATGCTTATAAAGATGAAATTCAGCAATTAATTAATGAACGTGTGTTACTACATATGATGAATTTAGCTATAAGTGATCAATCTATATTTCAAGTTAAAGCAAAAGCAAATGATGCTATAAATTTAGTATTAAGAGATTATCTTGCAAATAAAAAGAAACCATCTGCTTATGCGTCACAATACGGAATGATCATAAAAGAGTTTAGAGAACACCCAGAAAAATTTAAAATAGAAAATGCTCCCAAAATACCTGATGGTTCACCAATTGGTAGCGGTTTTTGTAATTACAACGAGAATTAAAATATGATTATAGATTTAAGAAGTGATACAGTAACAAAGCCAACTAAAGGGATGTTGGACGCCATGATGACAGCAGATGTTGGTGATGATGTTTATAAAGAGGACCCTTCTGTTAATGCTTTAGAGGAACGATTAGCCAAAATGTTTGGTAAAGACCAAGCGTTGTTTTTTCCAACGGGAAGTATGGCAAACCAAACAGCACTTAAGTTGCACACCAATCCAGGAGAGCAAGTTATATGTGATAAGTATGCACATATTTTTAACTATGAAGGAGGAGGAGCTTCTTTTAATAGTGGTATCTCCTGCAAACTTATTGATGGTCATCGTGGAATGTTTACAGCAGCTCAGGTAGCAGAATCTATAAATCCGCCAGATTTTTATCATAGTCCGTTGACAACTTTAGTAGAAGTAGAGAATACAACGAATAAAGGAGGAGGAGCTTGCTGGGATTTTGAAGAATTAAAGCGCATTAGAACCGTTTGTGATACACATAATCTAAGTTACCATTTAGATGGAGCACGACTATGGAATGCGCTAGCCAATACAAAAGAGACTGCTGAAGATTACGGACAGTTATTTGATACCATATCTGTATGCTTGAGTAAAGGTTTAGGTTGCCCAATAGGTTCTGTACTTATTGGTAATAATGACATCATGAAAGGTGCCATTCGTGTTCGTAAAATATTAGGAGGAGGTATGCGCCAAGTAGGCTATTTAGCTGCTGCTGGATTGTATGCTTTAGATCATCACTTAGATCGATTAATAGACGACCATAAAAAAGCAAAAGAGATTGGTCAAGTTTTAGAAGACCTATCTATCATTAAGAAAGTAGAACCAATAGAAACCAATATTGTGATTTTTGAGCTAGAATCTCATGTAGATGAAAGCGAATTTCTAAAACAATTATCAGATAAGGATATTCATATTATTGGTATGGGAAGCAATAAGTTGCGTATGGTGACGCATCTCGATTATACAGATGAGATGCATGTTCGTTTATTGGAGGTGTTGCATCGTTTTTAGTCTAAGAGAAAAA